>JBDUAG010000321.1:0-4999 GCA_040004785.1 Burkholderiales bacterium
AGGCGACGATGAGCTACGGCTACGGCCTCTCGGC
Organism: Burkholderiales bacterium; assembly: GCA_040004785.1. Classification (GTDB taxonomy): domain Bacteria; phylum Pseudomonadota; class Gammaproteobacteria; order Burkholderiales; family Burkholderiaceae_C; genus LMDS01. Next base: position 35 of record JBDUAG010000321.1, read on the forward strand.
CTCGCTGTTCCAGATCGCGCATGCGTACACCGTGTTCGCGCACGACGGCGAGTTCATCCCGGTCACGCTCGCGAAGAGCGCGGCGCTGGGCGACGATGCGCGCGTCCCCGGCCAGCGCGTGATCTCGCCCGCGACCGCGAAGACGATCCGCCAGATGCTCGCCCTCGTCACCGGCCCCGGCGGCACCGCGCCGAAGGCGCAGACCATTGGCTACTCGGTGGGCGGCAAGTCGGGCACGGCGTACAAGCAGGAAGGCAAGGGCTACGCGGTCAAGAAGTACCGCTCGTGGTTCGTCGGCATCGCGCCGATCAACGACCCGCGCATCATCGTCGCGGTGATGGTGGACACGCCCACGGCCGGCAAGTGGTACGGTGGCGATGTGGCGGCACCGGTGTTCAGTGACCTGGTGCAGCAGACGCTGCGCACCCTCGGCGTGCAGCCCGATCTGGACGTGAAATCGCAGATCGTCACGCGCGAAGTGCCGGCCGAGGACGAGAGCTTCTGATGGCCCTGCAACACCTCGCCTCCGTCGACGCCGCGCTCGGCTGGCTGGCGCAGCGCGGCGTGCGCGCGCTCACCACCGACAGCCGCCGCGTGAGCGCCGGCGACGCGTTCATCGCGTGGCCGGGCTACGCGGTCGACGGCCGCCAGTTCGTGCCGCAGGCGCTGGCCGCGGGCGCGAGTGCGTGCCTGGTCGAGGCCGACGGTGTCGAGGCGTTCGACTTCGACGCCGGCGTGGCGGCGCTCGCCGGCCTGAAGTCCCGCACCGGCGCCCTCGCCAGCGGCTTCATGGGCGCGCCGAGCGAGAAGCTGAACGTGATTGCGGTGACCGGCACGAACGGCAAGACCTCGACCACGTGGTGGGTCGCGCAGGCGCTCGCCGCGCTCGGGCGGCGCTGCGGCGTGATCGGCACGCTCGGCGTTGGCGAACCGCCGAGCGAGAAGCAGGGGTCGGCAATCACCTTCACCGGCATGACCACGCCTGACCCGATCACGGTGCAGGCCGGCTTCAAGCGCTTCGCCGATGCCGGCTTCGATGCCTGCGCGATCGAGGCGACCTCGATCGGCATCGAGGAGCAGCGCCTCGCCGGCTCGAAGATCGATGTCGCGCTGTTCACCAACTTCACGCTCGACCACCTCGACTACCACGGCTCGATGGAGGCCTACTGGCGATCGAAAGCGCAGCTGTTCGCGTGGCCCGGCCTGCGTGCCGCAGTGATCAACATCGACGATACACAGGGCGCGACGCTGGTGGCGACGCTGCCCGCGTCCATTGATGTATGGAGCTACTCGACGTCGGCAGATGCCCGCCTGCGCGCCAGCGAGATCCGCTACGACGACGGTGGCTTGCGCTTCAACGTGCGCGAAGCCGGCGCGCAGGTGGATGTGCGCACGCGCCTGATCGGCGACTACAACGTCGCGAACCTGCTGGCCACGATCGGCGGCCTGCGCGCGTCGAACGTGTCGCTGGCCGATGCGGCGCGCGCGTGCGCCGACCTCACCCCGGTGCCCGGCCGCATGGACCGCGTGCCGTCCGCCGCCGATGCGCCGCAGATCGTCGTCGACTACGCCCACACGCCCGACGCGCTCGAGAAAGCGTTGCGGGCGTTGCAGCCGTTCGCCGCGCAGCGCGGCGGCGCGCTGTGGTGCGTGTTCGGCTGCGGCGGCAACCGCGACGCGGGCAAGCGCCCGTTGATGGGCGCGCTCGCGCAGCGCCTCGCCGCTGGCGTCGTGATCACCAGCGACAACCCGCGCAACGAATCACCCGCCTTCATCCTGCTGCAGATCGTCGCCGGCCTGGCCGGCAACCAGGAGCGCGTCAAGGTCATCGAGGACCGGCGCGCGGCGATCGGGCACGCGGTGCGCAACGCCGACGCGCGTGACGTGATCCTGATCGCCGGCAAGGGCCACGAGGACTATCAGGACATTCGCGGCGTGAAGCACCCCTTCTCCGACAGCGAAGAAGCGGTCGCGGCACTGGCGCGGCGCACGGGAGCAACGGCATGATGACGCTCGCACAAGCCCACGCGCTGCTGCCCGGCTCGGTGCTGGTCGGCGATGGCGCGACCGAGATCGGGCGCGTTCACAGCGACACGCGCAGCCTGCAGCCCGGCGACCTGTTCGTCGCGTTGCGCGGCGAGCGCTTCGATGCGCACGACTTCCTCGCGCAGGCCACGGCCAGCGGCGCCGTCGCGGCGCTCGCCGAGCACGGGCTGGCGGCGGCGGGTCTCGCGGGTCTGCAGGTCGCCGACACGCAGACCGCATTGACCGCGCTCGCGCAGCACTGGCGGCATCGCTTTCACCTGCCGCTGATCGCGGTCACCGGCAGCAACGGCAAGACCACGGTCACGCAGATGATCGCGGCGATCCTGCAGGCCTGGCTGGCGGAAGGCGCGTTCGCCACCACCGGCAACCTGAACAACCACATCGGCGTGCCGCTGACCCTGCTGCGGCTGCGCCAGGACGACGTGACCTGGCACCGCGCCGGCGTCGTCGAACTCGGCATGAACCACCCGGGCGAGATCGCCGAACTCGCGTTGATCACCGCGCCGACGGTCGCGCTCGTCAACAACGCGCAGCGCGAGCACCAGGAGTTCATGGCCAGCGTCGAAGCCGTGGCGTTCGAGAACGGTGCGGTGATCTCGGCACTCGGCCCGACCGGTGTCGCGGTGTTCCCCGCCGACGAAGAACACGCGCCGATCTGGCACAAGCTCGCCGGCAACCGCCCGACGCTGACCTTCGCGCTGATGGGCCCGGCCGACATGACCTGCCATGCCGAGTGGACGACCGACCATTGGGCGGTGCTGCTGCAGACACCGGCAGGCGCGGTCACGCTGGAGTTGCAGGTCGCCGGGTGGCACAACGTCAAGAACGCGCTCGCCGCGAGTGCCTGTGCGCTCGCCGCCGGCTGCCCGCTCGATGCGATCCGGCGCGGGCTCGAAGCCTTCGCGCCGGTCAAGGGCCGCTCGCAGGTCAAGCGCCTCGCGCGCGCAGGCCACGCGCATGGCGATGCGACGCTGATCGATGACACCTACAACGCCAACCCGGATTCGGTGCGTGCCGCGATCGAGGTGCTCGCCTCGCTGCCCGGCCCGCGCTGGCTGGTGCTGGGCGACATGGGCGAGGTCGGCGATCAGGGCCCGGCGTTCCACCGCGAGGTCGGCGCCTTCGCCGCGGCGCGCGGCGTCGATGCGCTGTGGACGCTGGGCAGCGCGAGCACGCACGCGGCGGCGGCGTTCAGTGGAGCGCGACACTTCGACACGATGGAGGCGCTGATCGAGGCGCTGCCGCAAGCCCCGGCGTTCAACGCCGTGGTCGTCAAGGGGTCGCGCTTCATGAAGATGGAACAGGTCGTCGCTGCGATGACCCGTTCGGAGGCGCCGCATGCTGCTTAGCCTGGCCAACTGGTTGCAGACGCAGTCGCCGGAGTTCGGCTTCTTCCGCGTGTTCCAGTACCTCACTTTTCGTGCCGTGATGGCCGCGTTGACCTCGCTGCTGATCGGCCTCGCGTTCGGGCCGTGGGTGATCCGCCGCCTGACCGCGCTGAAGATCGGTCAGCCGGTGCGCGCTTATGGCGTCGAGTCGCACATCGTCAAGAGCGGCACGCCGACGATGGGCGGCGTGCTGATCCTGCTCGGCATCGGCATCTCGACCCTGCTGTGGTTCGACTGGAGCAACCGCTTCGTCTGGATCGTGCTGGTGGTGACGCTGGGCTTCGGCGCGATCGGCTGGGTCGACGACTGGCGCAAGGTCGTGCACAAGAACCCCGAAGGCATGCCCTCGGGCGAGAAGTATTTCTGGCAGTCGGTGATCGGCCTGATCGCCGCGCTCTACCTCGCGTTCAGCGTCAGCGAGACCTCGAACCTGCGGGTGCTCGAACTCTTCATCCGCTGGGTGCAGAGCGGCTTCGCGAACGAGCTGCCACCCAAGGCCGACCTGATGGTGCCGTTCTTCAAGACCATCAGCTACCCGCTCGGCGTGTTCGGCTTCATCGCGCTGACCTACTTCGTGATCGTCGGCGCGAGCAACGCCGTCAACCTCACCGACGGCCTCGACGGCCTGGCGATCATGCCGGTGGTGATGGTCGGCTCGGCGCTCGGCGTGTTCGCGTACGTCACAGGCCGCGTCGACCTGTCGCGCTATCTCCTGATCCCCTACATCCCCGGCGCCGGCGAGCTGCTCATCTTCTGCGCGGCAATGGCTGGCGCCGGCCTCGCGTTCCTCTGGTTCAACACCCATCCGGCGCAGGTCTTCATGGGCGACGTCGGCGCGCTCGCGCTCGGCGGCGCGCTCGGCACGATCGCCGTCATCACGCGCCAGGAGATCGTGCTCGGGATCATGGGCGGCGTGTTCGTCGCCGAGGCGCTGTCGGTGATGGTGCAGGTCGCGTGGTTCAAGTACACGAAGAAGAAGTACGGCACCGGCCGGCGCATCCTGAAGATGGCGCCGCTGCACCACCACTTCGAAAAGTCAGGCTGGAAGGAAACGCAGGTGGTCGTGCGTTTCTGGATCGTCACGATGCTGTTGTGCCTGATCGGCCTCGCCAGCCTGAAGCTGCGCTGATGAACTACCTCCAGGACACGACAGTGCTGGTGCTCGGGCTCGGTGAATCCGGGCTCGCGATGGCGCGCTGGTGCGCCGGCATCGGCGCGCAGATTCGCGTGTGGGATTCGCGCGAGGCGCCTGCATTGACGGGCGCGCTCGCGGAGCACGCGCCCGCCGCGGTCTGGGTGCGTGGTGCGCTGACGAACGACGCGCTGGCCGGCGTCAAGCTCGTGCTGAAAAGCCCGGGCCTGTCGCCGTTCGATGCCGCCATCGCCGGCGTGCTGCAACACGCCGTCGCGACCGGCATCCCGGTGCAAGGCGAGCTCGACCTGTTCGCGCGCGCACTCGCCGACCTGAAGACCGAGCGCGGCTACGCGCCCAAGGTGCTCGCGATCACCGGCACCAACGGCAAGACCACGA
>JBDUAG010000322.1:0-4994 GCA_040004785.1 Burkholderiales bacterium
GCCGGCGAACCGCCACATCGACGACGTTGGTGTCGCTGTCGAAGTTCATGTCCCAGACATGCTCGGCAATCAGCGTGCGCGAGACCACTTCGCCGGTGTGGCGCGCGAAGTAGTCGAGCAGCGCGTATTCCTTGGCGGTGAGCTCGATGCGCTCGCCAGCGCGGGTGACGCGGCGGCGCACCGGATCGACCTCGAGGTCGGCCAGCCGGTAGCCCGGCTCGGGCGCCGGCTGCGCCGCTGCGCCGCGGCGCAGCAGCGTGCGGATGCGCGCCAGCAGTTCGGAGAACGCGAACGGCTTGACAAGGTAGTCGTCTGCGCCGAGCTCCAGGCCCTTGACGCGGTCGGTGACCTCGTCGCGCGCGCTCAGGAACAGCACGGGCGTCTGGCGCTGGCGGCGAATGCCGTCGAGCACGCCCCAGCCGTCCAGCCCTGGCAGCATCACGTCGAGCAGGATCAGGTCGTAGGGGCCGGAGGTCGCGAGGTGCAGGCCTTCGATGCCGTTGCCGGCGACATCGACCACGTAACCGTGCTCGGTCAGGCCCTTGGAGAGGTAGGCGGCCGTCTTGGCTTCGTCTTCGACGATCAGGATACGCATGGGAAGACTCCCAGTATCCATGATCGACCGGCGCCGCGCCGCCGTGGGGGATTGCTCAGGCGGCCAGCGCCATCTGCAACGGCTCCTTGGCGCGGAACGCCCACTTCGGGCCGAAGCGCAGGGCCTCCAGCGTCATCGAGGTGGCGGTGGCGAAGAACATCGCCTCGTCGAGCCCGTGGCGCTCGAACGCGCGGCGCTGGCGCAGCGAGCGGCGACGGAGGTCGCCCTCGAACGCCATCGCATCACGGCTGGCCTGGCCGAAGAACGCCGCAGCGCGCTTGAGCACGCTCATCGCCGCCTCCGACATCGCGGGAATGGCACGCGCCGCCGAGAGCCGGATCTGCGTGATGAACGGGTTCTTGCCGACCACCAGCCCCCACGGCCGCATGCCGTCGGCCGGGTCGACGCACAGCGCCTCGAGCTTGGTCAGCCCGAACTCGCGCGCGAGTTGCAGGCGCACCGCGAGCCACGGGTCGTCCTGGCGCACGAGCTCGATCGCGGCGGCGGCATCGGCATCGCTGCCCTCGAGCGGCAGCACCAGCGATTTCATCAGGCGCCGCGCGTGCGGATCGGCGGCGCTCGCGGCCTGGTGCAGCCACTGGATCGCCTGCTCGGAATCGGCGAGCGAGTCGGCACCGCGCAGCATCAGCGCGCCGAGCTTGCGCTGCGCTTCGGTCTGGCCGCCGAGCGCGGCCTTCTCGAGACAGAAGCGCGCCATCTGCGGGTTCGCGACCGACAGGTTGTGATCCCCGTGCATGCGGTACAGGTGCAGCCACGCTTCCTCGCGGCCGGCATCGGCGGCGCGCAGCAGCAGCGCGACACCCTTGCGCATGTTGAGACCGCCGGCGAGCGTGGCAGGCGCGAGCACGCCGCACTCGATGCCGCACAGCGCGCGGCCGAGCGCGTAGGCAGCGTCGCGGTCGCCCCGGCTGGTGCGCATGTCGAGTGCGGTCTCGATCGCCTGCGGCGCGAGGCCGGTCAGCGGCTGCGACAACTCTTCCGCGAGACGCACCGCGGCGGCGAGCAGTTCGGCCAGCTCCGCCGTCACGTTGGGGGTCAGCGCGAGCGCGGTGCGCAGGCTGCCGGCGAGGCGCGCCAGCTCGCGTTCGGCGAGTGCGTGGCGCGCGGCGATCACGGCCACCACCGGGCCGTTCAGATCGCCCGATTCGGTCAACGCGCGCAGGAACTCGGGACTCGTGTCGTCGCTGCCCGGCTGCTCCAGCGCGGCTAGTGCGCGGCGCGCGGCTTCGTGGCCGGAGGCGCCCGCAGCGGCCAGCCAGCGTGCGCCTTCGTCGCGACGCTGGTGTCGCACGCACAACCACACGCCGAGCTTCACCTGCGCCAGCGCGCTGCCCGCGGCCGCAGCACGCGCGAGTGCATCTTCCTGCTGCAGCTCGAGGATGTCTTCGAGCGCGAGACTCTCGGCAATGATGCGTGCAGCCAGCGGCAGCTCGCGCACGTTCGGGTGGGTCAGGTAATCGATGCCGGTGGCCACGTGGTGCGGAAAGCCGTCCACGCCAAGCAGATAGCGGCGGCCGGCTTCGCAGCGAGCCGCGGTGTCGCCTTGCTTGGCGAGGGCGAGAAGTTGTACATCCTGTCGGCGCATGCGGGTTTCCAAGAAGTTTGGAGCAACGATAGAAACGTGCGGCTGACAGGAAAATGGCGGCTTGATTACGGTTTCGTAATGATCGCTATCGATATCTCATCGTGAAATGACCCAACGATGAAAAAGGGCCGCGTTCGTGAGAACGCGGCCCTTCAGACACCGCCCCGGACAACTCCGGAGCGAGCATCGACGATCAGAAGCTGTGACGCAGACCGACTTCCACACCGGTCGACTTCTCGCCGGCCACCAGGGTCGGCGCCGAGGCCACGGCGAAGGTTGCGGCGCCCTTGTTCTTGACGGCCGCGACGGTGGTGTACAGCGCGGTGCGCTTCGACAGGTTGTACAGGTAGCCGAGGGCGAACTGGTTCGCGTCGTTCGGGTTCGTGTCCAGGCCCGCGTCGGTCGTGCCGCTCGAGTTCGCGTGGATGTACGACGCGCGGAGCTGGCCCTGGCCCAGCGGCACGGTGGCGCCGATGTTGTAGACGGCGATCTTCAGCGCGCCGGTCTTCGACTGCGTGTAGTAGCCCGAGGCCTTGACGACGCCGAAGTCATACGACGCACCGATGTCGGCGGTCTTGAACTTGTCGTCACCGTTCGAGACCGCGGTCACCGTGGTCTGGCCATAGGAGGCCGACACATCCAGCGGGCCGGTGGCGTAGCCGGCGCGGCCGCCGAAGTACTTCTTGCCCGACACGCCTTCACCGGCGCCGACCGTGGCGCGGCCGTAGAAGCCACCGAGGTTGCCCGGCGTGAAGTACTGGACGAGGTTGTCGGCACGGGTGCCGGTGGTGCGCGTGGTGCCCAGCGACGAATCGAACTTGCCGGAGGCGGCCAGGCCGTTGTCACCGAAGACGTCGTAGTCGGAGTAGCCGGTGTAGGTCGGCGTGAAATCGCGACCCAGGCGGACTTCACCGAAGTTGCCCAGCAGGCTCACGGTCGAGCGGCGGTTCCAGAAGCGCGTGCCGTCCGACTGCGTGCCGGTGTCCGGGTTCAGGCCGGTTTCGAGCCAGAAGCCGGCCTTCAGGCCGCCGCCCAGGTCTTCGAGGCCGCGAACGCCGAGTCGGCTGGTGTTGGCACCGTTCGAGCCGGCCGACTTGAGCTTGAGGTCGCCGTTCTTGACGTAGTTGACGTTGGCGTCCACCACACCGAACAGGGTCACTGACGACTGGGCGGCGGCGGAGGCGGAGATGGCGGCGAGGGCCGCCAGCAGTGCGAATTTTTTCATGCTCTTCCTTTGATGCGTTGGTTTCGGTGGGTCCATGTCCCATGCGACGAGAGCGAGGACTGACCACAGCTTAGGAAGTGCCGCCGGCCCGCGCACCTGCCTTGACCGAACCGGCCACCCGGTGCGCCCGCGCCCCCCCCGGAATGTGCGCAGGGCGTTTCACGATTGCCACAACTGCTTGCGTCGTCGTCGCCGCGGGAAGGCTGCGGGCTCTGGTAGCCTGCGGCCCATGATCACCGTCAACAAACTCCTTCCCCGCGGCCAGGGCCTGAGCGCGGTGCTGCTCAAGCGCGCCTCCAGCGTCGCGCTCGACTGGGACACGCGCCAGAAGAGCCGCTTCGACGCCGACGATTCGCTCGGCCGACAACTCGGCGTGTTCCTGCCACGCGGCACCGCGGTGCGCGGCGGCGACGTGCTGGTGGCAGAAGACGGCTCGCTGATCAGCGTGATCGCGCAACCGCAACCGGTGATGCGCATCACGCCGTGCACCGAGCACGGTTCGCCGTTCGACCTGGTGCGCGCGGCCTACCACCTCGGCAACCGCCATGTGCAGATCGAGCTCACGCCCGAGCACCTGCAGATCGAGCCCGACCATGTGCTGGCCGAGATGATCCGGATGATGCATCTCGACGTGGTGGAGTTGCTCGCGCCGTTCGAGCCCGAGGGTGGCGCGTATGCGAGTCACGCACCTCACGCGGGTCATGCCAGCCATGTCCACGACCACGACCACGACCACGATCATGGCCACGATCACGATCACTGATGCGTGACCGGCCCGCGCGCGTCAGCGCGAGTGCGCTGCTGCAGCTGATGGGGCTGGCGTCGCCGGCCTTGCCGGTCGGTGGCTTCAGCTACTCGGAGGGGCTGGAGGCGGCCGTCGAGGCCGGCTGCATCACCGGCGAGGCGGAGGCTGCGGCGTGGCTGCGCGACCAGCTCCACCTGAGTCTGGCGCGCAGCGATCTGGCCGTCTGCGCGAAGTCCTTCAAGGCCTGGCAGCGCGACGACCTCGCGCACATCACCGAACTCAACGGCTGGGTCACGACCACGCGCGAGACCGCCGAGCTGCGCCAGCAGACGCAGCAGATGGGCCGCTCGCTGGTCGAGTGGCTGCGCAACCGCGCCGGCGCCGATGCGCGCGTCGAGGTGCTGAAAGCGCTCGCCCCGGCGCCGACCTGGCCGGTCGCGTTCGCGCTCGCCGCACTGCAAACCGGCGCGCCGCTGCGCGAAGCGCTGCTGACCTTCGGCTTCGGCTGGGCCGAGAACATGGTGCAGGCCGCGTTGAAAGCGGTGCCGCTCGGCCAGAGTGCCGGCCAGCGCGTGCTGGCCCTGCTGGTGGCCGACCTGCCCGCGGCGGTGGACCACGCGGCCAGCCTGCTGGACAGCGAGCGCCAGGCCTTCACGCCGATGCTGGCGATCCTGTCGGCGCAGCACGAGGCGCAGTATTCGCGCCTGTTCCGATCCTGATCGTCGCGGCTCGGCAGCGCGTCACTTGCCGGGTTCGAACCACTTGTTCACCAGCTTGTCGTAGGTGCCGTCGGCCTTGATCTTCTTCAGCGCCGCGTTGACGG
>JBDUAG010000323.1:0-4992 GCA_040004785.1 Burkholderiales bacterium
GCGTGGTCGCGGCCTCGCCCGGCCCGGTGATCACGCGCTACGAGATCGAGCCGGCCACCGGCGTGAAGGGCTCGCAGGTGATGAACCTGTCGAAGGACCTGGCGCGCTCGCTGAGCCTCGTCAGCATCCGCGTCGTCGAGACGATTCCCGGCAAGACGACGATGGCGCTCGAACTGCCGAACCCGAAGCGCCAGACGATCCGCCTCTCGGAAATCCTCGGCTCGCAGGTCTACAACGATGCGAGCTCGCAGCTGACGATGGGCCTGGGCAAGGACATCGTCGGCAATCCGGTCGTCGCCGATCTGGCGAAAATGCCGCACTGCCTCGTCGCCGGCACCACCGGCTCGGGCAAGTCGGTCGGCATCAACGCGATGATCCTGAGCCTGCTGTACAAGGCCGAAGCCCGCGACGTTCGCCTGATCCTGATCGACCCGAAGATGCTCGAGATGAGCGTCTACGAAGGCATCCCGCACCTGCTGTGCCCGGTCGTCACCGACATGAAGCTGGCGGCCAACGCGCTCACCTGGGGCGTGGCCGAGATGGAGCGCCGCTACAAGCTGATGAGCAAGATGGGCGTGCGCAACCTGTCGGGCTACAACAAGAAGATCAGCGACGCGAAAGAGCGCGGCGAACTGATTCCGAATCCGTTCAGCCTCACGCCGGAGCGGCCCGAGCCGCTCGATCGCCTGCCCAACGTCGTGATCGTGATCGACGAACTCGCCGACCTGATGATGGTGATCGGCAAGAAGATCGAGGAGCTGATCGCGCGGCTGGCGCAGAAGGCGCGCGCCTGTGGCATCCACTTGATCCTGGCGACGCAGCGGCCCAGCGTCGACGTCATCACCGGCTTGATCAAGGCCAACATCCCGACGCGGCTGAGCTTCCAGGTCAGCAGCAAGATCGACTCGCGCACCATCCTCGACCAGATGGGTGCCGAGGCGCTGCTCGGCATGGGCGACATGCTCTACATGCCCTCCGGGACCGGGCTGCCGATCCGCGTGCACGGTGCGTTCGTCAGCGATGAGGAAGTGCACCGCGTCGTCGATTACCTCAAGACGCAGGGCGAGCCGAACTACATCGAAGGCATTCTCGAAGGCGGCGTGCTCGATGGTGACGGCCCCGATGCGCTGACAGGTGAGGGCGGCGTGATGGGCAGCGGTGAGGCCGATGCGCTGTACGACAATGCCGTCGCGATCGTGCTGCAGCACAAGCGCGCCTCGATCTCGCTAGTGCAGCGTCACCTGCGCATCGGCTACAACCGCGCCGCGCGCCTGCTGGAACAAATGGAGAAATCCGGGCTCGTATCGAGCATGTCCACCAACGGCAACCGTGACATCATCGTCCCAGCCCGCGCCGAATGAAAAGATTCCTGATTGCGCTGGCACTCGTCAGTGCCGGCTTCGCCGCCCGCGCTGATGCCGTCGACACCTTGCGCGGCTTCATCCGCGACGTGAACTCGGGCCGCGCGCAGTTCACGCAGACCGTCACCTCGCCCGACGGCACGAAGAAGAAAACCTCGACCGGCAGCTTCGAGTTCGCACGGCCGAACCGCTTTCGCTTCGCCTACGCCAAGCCATTCGAGCAGATCATCGTGGCCGACGGCCAGAAGGTCTGGATCTTCGATGCCGACCTGAACCAGGCGAGCTCGCGCAAGTTCTCGTCGGCACTCGGCGCTACGCCGGCTGCGCTGCTTGCCGGCGGTTCGCTCGACAAGGATTTCGACCTCGTCGCCTTGCCCGCCAAGGATGGTCTTGATTGGGTCCAGGCCAACCCGAAGCTGAAGGACGGCGCGTTCAAATCCGTGCGGGTCGGCTTTCGCGGCAAGGAGCTTGCCGCGGTCGAGATCATCGATGCGTTCGACCAGCGCTCGCTGCTGCAATTCAGCCAGTTCACGGCCGGTGTCAGCTTCGCGGCCGATGCGTTCCGCTTCACGCCGCCGCCCGGCGCCGATGTGATCGAGCAGTGAGCGCCACGCCGCCCGACGCGCCGCTGGCCGAACGCCTGCGGCCGCAGACGCTCGACGAAGTGATCGGCCAGCAGCACCTGCTCGGCAAAGGCAAACCGGTGCGCGCCGCGTTTGAATCCGGCCGCCTGCATTCGATGATCCTGTGGGGCCCGCCCGGCGTGGGCAAGACGACGTTGGCGCTGTTGGTGGCGCAGGCCTTCGAGGCGCAGTTCATCGCCATCTCGGCGGTGCTCGGCGGCGTCAAGGATATTCGCGAGGCGGTCGAGCGGGCACAGGTCGCGCGCGGGGCGCAGCGCCGAACGATCGTCTTCGTCGACGAGGTTCACCGCTTCAACAAGGCGCAGCAGGACGCGTTCCTGCCGCACGTCGAATCGGGCCTGTTCACCTTCATCGGTGCGACCACCGAGAACCCGTCGTTCGAGGTCAACTCGGCGCTTCTTTCGCGCGCGACGGTGCATGTGCTGAAGACGCTCGCGGATGACGACTTGCGCGAGTTGCTGCGGCGCGCCGCTGCGCTGCTGGCCGCGCCGCCGCTGACCGATGCCGCGCGCGACCGCCTCGTCGCCTACGCCGATGGCGACGCGCGTCGGCTGCTCAATGCCTACGAGAACCTGATCTCGATGTCGGGCGCCGCGACGCAGATCGACGAGCCGATGCTGGAGCATGCGTTGGGCGAGCAACTGCGCCGCTACGACAAGGGTGGCGAGCAGTTCTACGACACGATCTCGGCGCTGCACAAGGCGGTGCGCGGCAGCGACCCCGATGCGTCCCTGTACTGGTTCGCGCGCATGCTCGATGGTGGCGTCGACCCGCGCTATGCGGCACGGCGGCTCGTGCGCATGGCCAGCGAGGACATCGGCCTGGCCGACCCGCGCGCGCTGCGCCTGGCGCTCGACGCGGCCGAAACCTTCGAGCGGCTCGGCTCGCCCGAAGGCGAACTCGCGCTCGCGCAGGCGGTGGTCTACCTCGCCGTCGCGCCGAAGAGCAATGCGGTCTACAAAGCCTGGAAGGCCGCGACGGCCTTCGTCAAGCAGGACGGCACCCGCGCGGTGCCGCTGCGCCTGCGTAACGCCCCGACTGCACTGATGAAGAACCTCGACTACGGCCGGGGCTACCGTTACGCGCACGACGAAGCCGGCGGCTTCGCAGCGGGCGAAAACTACTGGCCCGACGATGCCGATCCGGCATGCTTCTATGCGCCGGTCGAGCGCGGGCTGGAAATCCGTATCAGCGAGAAGCTGCGCGAGCTGCGTCGGCTCAACGAAGTCGCACGGAAATCGTCGGGCTGACTGCGGGACGAGCGCCGGGCCGCCCCAAGCCGGCCCGCATCCCCAGGGGGGATCGGCGAACGTACTCGTTTGCCGAGGGGCACCATTCCGCTGACAGCTATTGCCCGGGCTGTCATCGGGAAAGTCAGAGTCAAGGCCACGATCGCGCGAACCTAGAATCCGCTGCGCCCGGGCTTGCTGATGCCTGCGCCAACAAACCGTGGCCGGGAAATTGCTACTGGCTTCGCCACGGATAACAAGCTCTGCACTGTAGGAGAGAGAACGCATGGACACCTTCATCCAGCAGATCATCAACGGCCTGGTGCTTGGCAGCGTATATGCGCTGGTGGCGTTGGGCTACACGATGGTCTACGGCATCATCAACCTGATCAACTTCGCGCACGGCGAGGTGCTGATGGTGGGCGCGCTGACCAGCTGGACTGTCGTCACCGCGCTCGCCGACTACGGACTGCCGGGCTGGGCCCTGCTCCTGATCGGCTTCGTCGCTGCTGCCCTGGTCTGCTCGGTGCTCAACTTCGCGATCGAGAAGGTCGCCTACCGGCCGCTGCGCAACGCGCCGCGGCTTGCCCCTCTCATCACCGCGATGGGAATGAGCCTGCTCCTGCAGACGCTGGCGATGATCATCTGGAAGCCGAACTACAAGTCGTTCCCGATCCTGCTGCCCGGCGAGCCGCACAAGGTCTTCGGCGCGGTGATCAACAACGTGCAGATCCTGATCCTCGTGATGACCGTCATCACGCTCAGCGGCCTGATGTACCTCGTCAACCGCACCAAGCTCGGGCGGGCGATGCGCGCGACTGCCGAGAACCCGCGCGTCGCCGCGCTCATGGGCGTGCGCCCCGACACCGTGATCTCGGCCACCTTCGTCATCGGCGCGGCGCTCGCGGCGCTTGCCGGCGTGATGTACGCGGCCAACTACGGCTCCGTGCAGCACACCATGGGCTTCCTGCCCGGCCTGAAGGCGTTCACCGCAGCGGTCTTCGGCGGCATCGGCAACCTCGCCGGCGCGATGGTCGGCGGCGTGCTGCTCGGCCTGATCGAGTCGCTCGGCGCCGGCTACATCGGCGCCATCACCGGCGGCGTGCTCGGCAGCAACTACCAGGACATCTTCGCCTTCATCGTGCTCATCCTCGTGCTGACAGTGCGCCCGCAAGGCCTGCTCGGCGAGCGTGTGGCGGACCGGGCCTGATCGGGAGCGCACCATGAAGACCAACAAGATCACCTTCGTCCTCGTCGCCATCGGCCTGCTGATCCTGCCGGTGATCGTGCAGAACTTCGGCAATGCCTGGGTTCGTATCGTCGACGTTGCGCTGCTGTATGTGCTGCTCGCGCTCGGCCTGAACATCGTCGTCGGCTTCGCCGGGCTGCTCGACCTGGGCTACGTCGCGTTCTACGCCGTCGGCGCCTACATGTTCGGCCTGCTCGCATCGCCGCAGCTGACCGAAACCTTCCCGGCGATCGCCGCGATGTTCCCGAACGGGCTGCACACGCCGTGGTGGGTGATCATCCCGCTCGGTGCGGTGCTCGCCGGCGGCGCCGGCGTGCTGCTCGGCGCGCCCACACTCAAGCTCAGAGGCGACTATCTCGCCATCGTCACGCTCGGCTTCGGCGAGATCGTGCGCGTCTTCATGAACAACCTGGACGCGCCGGTCAACATCACCAACGGCCCGAAGGGCATCACTGGCATCGACGACATCTCGATGTTCGGCATCCACTTCGGCAAGACGCAGACGCTGT
>JBDUAG010000324.1:0-4979 GCA_040004785.1 Burkholderiales bacterium
CGGCACAATGGCCGCTCACCGGGAGCCCGCATGAACCTGATCACCCTCCGCACCACGCCCATCGCCGGCCAGCGTCCCGGCACCTCCGGCCTGCGCAAGAAGGTGACGGTGTTCCAGCAACCGGGCTACCTCGAAAACTTCGTCCAGGCGATCTTCGATTCGCTCGATGGCTTCAAGGGCCAGACGCTGGTGCTCGGCGGCGACGGCCGTTTCCACAACGATGCGGCGATCCAGGTCATCGTCCGCATGGCCGCGGCGAACGGCTTCGGCCGCGTGCTGGTCGGCCAGCACGGCATCCTTTCGACGCCGACGGCGAGCTGTGTGATCCGCAAGCACCAGGCCTTCGGCGGCATCATCCTGTCGGCGAGCCACAACCCGGGCGGCCCCGAGGGTGACTTCGGCATCAAGTACAACACCGGCAACGGCGGCCCTGCGCCCGAGAAGATCACCGAAGCGATCTATGCCAACACGCAGACGATCACGCGCACCCTGACCGTCGACGCGCCCGACGTGAACCTCGCGGTGCAGGCGACGACGGTGCTCGCCGGCATGGCGGTCGAGGTCATCGACTCGGTCGCCGACCATGCCGACCTGCTCGCCACGCTGTTCGACTTCGAGCGCATCGGCGCGCTGCTGCGCTCGGGCACGTTCCGCATGTGCTTCGACGCGATGCACGCCGTCACCGGCCCGACCGCGCACGAGATCTTCATCAAGCGGCTCGGCGCGCCCGCGGCCAGCGTGATGAACGGCGTGCCGCTGCCCGACTTCGGCGGCGGGCACCCCGACCCGAACCCGACCTACGCGGAAGACCTGATCAAGGTGATGTTTGCCGACGGATCAGGATCAGAGAGTGCGCCCGATTTCGGCGCCGCAAGCGACGGCGATGGCGACCGCAACATGATCGTCGGCAAGCATTTCATCGTCACGCCCAGCGACAGCCTCGCGGTGCTCGCCGCAAACGCGCAGCTGGTGCCCGGCTACGCGGGCGGGTTGAAGGGCGTGGCCCGTTCGATGCCGACCAGCGCGGCGGTCGATCGCGTCGCCGAGAAGCTCGGCATCGCCTGCTTCGAAACGCCGACCGGCTGGAAGTTCTTCGGCAACCTGCTCGATGCGGGCCAGGTCACGCTGTGCGGCGAAGAGAGCGCCGGCACCGGCAGCGACCATGTGCGCGAGAAGGATGGCGTGTGGGCCGTGCTGTTCTGGCTCAACATCCTCGCGGTGCGGCGCGAGTCGGTCGAATCCATCCTGCGTGGCCACTGGCAGCGCTTCGGACGCAACTACTATTCCCGCCACGACTACGAAGGCGTGGACAGCGCGGTGGCGAACGACCTGATGACGCAGCTGCGCGCATCGCTCCCCAGCCTGCCCGGGCAGTCGATGAATGGCGCGACGGTCGCGAGCGCCGACGACTTCGCCTACACCGACCCGGTCGATGGCTCGGTAAGCACCGCGCAAGGCATCCGCATCGGCTTCACCGACGGCTCGCGCATCGTGTTCCGCCTTTCCGGCACGGGCACCGAAGGTGCGACGTTGCGGGTGTACCTCGAGCGCTTCGAGCCCGATCCGGCCAGGCACGCTGTGGATACACAACAGGCGCTGGCCGGCCTGATCGCGCTTGCCGACCGCCTCGCCGGCATCGCCCAGCGCACCGGGCGCACGCAGCCCACGGTGATCACCTGAGCCGCCGGCATCCCTAATTCAAGGGGTCTTCGGCCGTTGCCGTCCCCCTCACTGAGGTGGTGCCCAAATGCCCGAGTCGGGCAATCATGGGCACGCCACTTCAGGAGTCGAGCATGTCCAGTGAACAACACGCCACGGCAGGTCGCTTCGAGATTGACCACAACGCATCCGTGCCCCCGGTGACGATCCCGCCCGGCCACGTCGGCGAGTTCGTGATTCCGGGCACCGGCCGGAGGGTCTGGTGGACGGGGCGCGTCGCGATCGGGTTGCTGCACCAGCCGGAAGGCCGCTTCGGTTCGTCGAGCCAGTCGGCGCTGTGGATCCAGGACCTGATGCGGGGCAAGCCCATGCTCGCCGGGCACTGAGTTCTTCGTCGACGCATCCCGCGGGGGGCACCCTGCGGGTGGGGTGTTGTCCGACACCTGGTTCCGATCGAGTCTCACAGGACTGAGACAAGCGCGCCGCTAAGGTGGTGGTCACTTCGACATCCGGAATCAGGCCATGAACCACCTCACCAAGCTCTTGCTCGTTTGCGCCCCGTTCGCGGGCCTCGCCGCCTGCGGCGGCAGCGACACCGCGGACCGCCTCGACGTTGCCGACCCGGTGGTGCGCTTCGTCCACGCCTCGCCGATCGCGCCGAACCTGACGCTGTACCGCGGCACGGTCGCGCAATCGGACGCCACCAACGTGCCCTACAAATTCGCGTCGAACTATTTCGACGTGGACATGGGCATCTCCCCCTGGCCCGTGAAGACGGCGGACGGCGTCTCAACCGTCGGCACCGTGTCGATCGATCCGGTGCGCGGCACCAAGTACACGGTCGTCGCACTGTCGACTTCCGTCACGGCCAGCGACACCTACCTGATCGTCGACCCCTACAACCGGTCGCTCAATGGCGACACGGCGTACGTGCGCCTGATGAACGCATCATTCAACGCCGCGAACGTCGACCTGTACATGACTATGGTCGGCACGAACATCGCCGCCGCCGGCGTCAACCCCTTGGTGACAGCGACCGCGTACAAGACCGCGGGGCCGGCCTCTGGCGGTGACTCGGCCCCGATCCAGGGCGCCACCTACCAGGTGACGGTCACGTCGGCCGGCACCAAGACCATCCTGTTCAACGGGCAGCTGAGCATCGGCAACAGCAAGGACGTGCTGCTGCTCACCGTGCCCGATACGGGCGGCGCGATCAAGGTGCTGGTGAAGACCGAAGGCGCTGCAGGCGCCACGGAACTGGTCCCGAGCTGATACGGCAGCGGGGCGCTGCCCCGCGCGCTCGGCGCCGACGAGGATGACGGGTGTGCGAATCCGACCGTCGGCGCGCCTTTCCGGTTAAGTTCTGCCCGCGGGTGCCGAAAGACTGATCTTTGCAGTCGAGGCACGCCGCATGTTCACTCTGAGTTCCCTCAGCATCACGAAGAGGCTGGGGCTGGTCATCGCCAGCGCCCTCGTGGGCACCGTCGTGATGGCCGGCTTCTTCCTGGTCTCCGAAAGCAAACTCGTGATGGAGGAGCGCCAGAGCAGCGTGCGACAGAACGTCGAGATCGCGCACGGCCTCGTGGTGCACTTCCACGATCAGGTCAGCAAGGGCACGCTGAGCGAGGCCGAAGGCAAGCAGCGCGCCCTGGCCGCGCTCAAGGCCCTGCGCTACAACGGAAGCGAGTACTTCTGGGTCAACGACATGCACCCGACGATGGTGATGCATCCGATCAAGACCGAGCTCGAGGGCAAGGATCTCACCGAGAACAAAGACCCGACCGGCAAGCACCAGTTCGTGGAGTTCGTCAACACCGTCAAGGCCAACGGCGCCGGCTTCGTCTCCTACCAGTGGGCCAAGGCCGCGAACGAGCCGGCGGTGCCCAAGGTGTCGTACGTCAAGGGATTCGCGCCCTGGGGCTGGATCATCGGCTCGGGCGTGTATGTCGACACCGTTCACTCCACCATGGTCGAGCGCGCGATCCGCTTCTCGATCGGCGGGCTGCTGCTGGCGGCCGTCCTGCTGGCCATCGGCCTGCTGATCGCCCGCAGCCTGCTGCGGCAACTCGGCGGCGAGCCCGAGTACGCGACCGACATCACGCGGCGCATCGCCGCGGGCGACTTGGGCGTCGACATCGTCCTCCGGCAGGACGACCGGTCCAGCCTGCTGCACGCGATTCAGTCGATGCGCAAGGGCATTTCAGGCATCGTGGAGCGCGTTCGCGACGGCTCCGAGTCGGTGGCCACCGCCAGCTCGCAGATCGCGCAGGGCAACATGGACCTCAGCCAGCGCACCGAACAGCAGGCCTCGGCGCTCGAAGAGACTGCCGCGTCGATGGAGCAGCTCGGCGCGACGGTCCGGCAGAACGCCGACAACGCCAAGCAGGCCGACCAGTTGGCGCACGGGGCTTCGGCCGTGGCGATCAAGGGTGGCGAGGTCGTCGGGCAAGTCGTCGAAACCATGAAAGGCATCAACGACCGGTCCAGGAAGATGTCCGACATCATCGGCGTCATCGACGGCATCGCGTTCCAGACCAACATCCTCGCGCTCAACGCTGCCGTGGAAGCGGCGCGCGCCGGCGAGCAGGGCCGTGGCTTTGCGGTGGTCGCGTCCGAGGTGCGCAACCTGGCGGGGCGCTCGGCCGAGGCCGCCAAAGAGATCAAGAACCTCATCAACGACAGCGTGCAGCGTGTCGCGCAGGGCAGCACGCTGGTCGATCAGGCGCGGGTCACCATGACCGAGGTCGTCGGCTCGATCAAGCGCGTGACCGACATCATGAGCGAGATCAGCGCCGCCAGCGCCGAGCAGAGCCAGGGTGTGGCCCAGGTGGGGGCCGCCGTCACGCAGATGGACCAGGCCACGCAGCAAAACGCGGCGCTGGTGGAAGAAAGCGCGGCCGCGGCCGAAAGCCTGAAAGTGCAGGCGCAACAACTGGTGCGGGCGGTCGCAGCGTTCAAGCTCGCGAAGTCGGCTTGACGCCTGCGGGCGCTCAGCGCGACCCGAACATCATCTGCCGCGCCAGCGCCGATTTCAGCGGCGAGAGCGCCTGCAGCGCGGCGATGCCGAGCCCGCGCGCAGCACCCGCGCCGGGCAGTTTCCAGGTGAAGCTGCGGGCGAGGAAGTCGGTCGCGGCGATCATCGCCCAGCGGTCCGGGCCGCGCTGCCATTCGAGCTGACGCAGCACCGCGCTGACATCCGGGTTGCGCGTCAGCGAATGCACCAGCTCGAACGCGTCGCGCAGGCCCAGGTTCAGGCCCTGGCCGGCGACCGGGTGCAGCGTCTGCGCGGCATTGCCGATGCGCACGGTGCGGCCGTCGGT
>JBDUAG010000325.1:0-4975 GCA_040004785.1 Burkholderiales bacterium
CCGCGACCTGCTCGATCCGCGCTTGCGCAAGTCGATGTGAACCGCCTCGAAGTCCACCACCTCAGCACGGCCTTCGCCACCGACGAAGGCCGGGTCGATGCCGTTGCCGATGTCAGCTTCGCGATCCGCGCCGGTCAGACCACGGCCCTCGTCGGCGAATCGGGCTCGGGCAAGTCGGTCACGAGCCTGACGCTGATGCGCCTGCTGCCGCGCACCGCGGCGACCCAGGTCAGCGGTGAAGCCTGGTTTGTCGATCGTGACGGTGCCCGGCTTGACCTGCTCGCGCTGTCCGAGTCGCACATGCGCGCCTTGCGCGGCAACCAGCTCGCGATGATTTTCCAGGAGCCGATGACCAGCCTGAACCCGGTGTTCAGCGTCGGCGAACAGATCGCCGAATCGCTGCGCCTGCACAAACGCCTCGACCGTGCCGCGGCGCGCGCGCAGGCCCTGCGCATGCTCGAATTGGTGGAGATGCCGGCCGCCGCGCAGCGCCTCGACGAGTACCCGCACCAGCTTTCCGGTGGGATGCGCCAGCGGGTGATGATCGCGCTGGCGATGGCCTGCGACCCGACGCTGCTGATCGCCGACGAACCGACCACCGCGCTCGACGTGACGATCCAGGCGCAGATCCTCGCGCTGATGCGCCGCCTGCAGGCCGAGACCGGCATGAGCATCCTGTTCATCACGCACAACCTCGGCGTCGTCGCGCACCATGCCGACGACGTGGTGGTGATGTACGCGGGCCGCGTCGTCGAAAGCGCCCCCGTGCGACCGCTCTTCGCCACTCCGGCGCATCCGTACACGCAGGGCCTGCTCGCGTGCCTGCCGGGCAAGGCGCATGCGGCCGGGCAGCCGAAGCCGAAGCGCCTGTTCGCGATCCGCGGTCAGGTCTCGAGCCCGCTCGCACCGCCTCCGGGTTGTGCGTTCGAACCGCGCTGCGATCAGGCGCTCACGGCCTGCACGCAAGCGATGCCGTCACTCATCGACATCGCCGATTCTCGACAGGCGCGTTGTGTCTTGAGGGGCACCGCATGAGCACGCCACTGATCGAAGTCCGCCACCTGAAGAAATACTTCGGCAGCCCGACCCGCCCGGTCCGCGCCGTCGATGATGTGTCCTTCGCAATCCAGCCCGGCGAAACGCTCGGGCTCGTCGGCGAATCCGGCTCGGGCAAGAGCACGATCGGCCGCACCGTGCTGCGCCTGATCGAACGCACCGAGGGGCAGGTGCTGTACCGCGGCGACGATCTCGCGAGCCTGTCGAACGAGCGCATGCGCAAGATGCGCAGCAAGCTGCAGATCATTTTTCAAGACCCATACGCGAGCCTGAACCCGAAGATGCGCATCAGCGCGATCCTCGGCGAAGCGCTGTCCACGCACGGCCTGCATCAAGGCCCCGGCCAGCGCGACAAGCGCATCGCCGAGCTGCTCGAGACGGTCGGCCTGCGCGCCGAGCATGCGAGCCGCTTCCCGCACGAGTTCTCGGGCGGCCAGCGCCAGCGCATCGGCGTGGCGCGCGCGCTCGCGGTCGAGCCGGAGTTCATCGTCGCCGACGAGCCGCTGTCGGCGCTCGACGTGTCGATCCAGTCGCAGGTGATCAACCTGCTCGCCGACCTGCGCGAGCGGCTGTCGTTGACGATGCTGTTCATCTCGCACGACCTCGACGTGGTCGAGTACCTGTGCGATCGCGTCGTCGTGCTCTACCTCGGCAAGGTGATGGAGGTGGCGAGCACGGCCGAGCTGTTCGCGCGGCCGGTGCATCCGTACACGCAGGCGCTGCTGGCGGCAAGCCCGAAGCCCGACCCGACGATCGCAACCGTGCACGTGCCGCTGAAGGGCGACATCCCGAGCCCGATCAACCCGCCGTCGGGCTGCGTCTTCCGCACCCGCTGCCCGCACGCGATCGATGGGTGCGCTCAGGCGGTGCCCGCACTCGATACGGTGAGCACCGGCCACCAGGTGGCCTGCATTCGCAAAGAACTTTTCATGATGAGGGCCGCGGCATGAACGATCTGCTCGATCCCCTTCTCGACTCACGCCTGAAGGGCTTCCCGCACACCCACGATCCGGTGCGCCGCAGCGCCATCGGCCAGACCGGCTGGAACGTGCTCGCCGGCGACCTGCCACTGCCGATCGCGCTGATCAAGCGCGAAGCACTGGACCACAATCTCGCGTGGATGCAGAGCCAGGTGCGCGCATGGAAGATCGACCTCGCGCCGCACGCCAAGACGACGATGTCGCCGCAGCTGTTCAAGCGCCAGCTCGACGCCGGCGCGTGGGGGCTCACGTTCGCGACCGTGAAACAGCTCCGCGTCGGCGTGGCCGCCGGTGCACGCCACACGCTAATCGCGAACCAGGTCGTCAGCGATGCCGACCTGCACGGCATCCAGGCACTGCTCGCGGGGCACACCGACCTGCGCATCGCGTTCCTCGTCGATTCGACCGCGCAGCTCGACCTGATCGAACGCTGGTCGGCCGTACATCGGCACAGCCGCGCGTTCGACGTGCTGCTGGAGGTCGGGCTGGCCGGCGGCCGCACCGGTTGCCGCACGCACGCCGAGGCGATCACGCTGGCGGCGCGCGTGCACGCAAGCGCCGACGTGAAGCTCGTCGGCATCGAGTGCTACGAAGGCATGGGCCTGCAGGGCACGACCGAGCACGACGCGCCGCTCGCGGCGGCACTGATGGACCGCGTCGAAGCGGTCGCGCGCGAGTGCGCGACGCATCGCTGGTTCGAGACCGACGAAGTGCTGATCTCCGCCGGCGGCTCCGCGATCTTCGATCTGGTGGCACGCCGCCTCACGCCCGTGCTCGGCCGCCCGGTGCGCGGGCTGCTGCGTTCGGGCTGCTATGTGACGCACGACCACGGCAACTACAAGCGCTACCTCAAGGTCGTCGACGAGCGCCTCGGCTGCGCGCAGGGCGAGAGCCTGCGCCCCGCGATGGAGGTGTGGGCGCTGGTGCAGTCGCGCCCTGAGCCGGGCCTGGCGATCCTCGCGGTCGGCCGGCGCGATATCTCCTACGACCTCGAGATGCCGATCCCGATCAAGCGCGCCGCACGCGGCGTGATGACCACCGCGGATGTGCCCGCGAGCTGGACCATCCCCGCCCTGAACGACCAGCACGCCTACCTGCGCTGGGACGCAGCCGACGAAGCCGCCGCCCCGGCCGTCGGCGACCGCGTCGGCCTCGGCATCTCGCACCCTTGCACCACCTTCGACAAATGGCGCTGGATGCCGATCGTCGAAAACGACTACCGCGTCAGCGACGCGGTCAGCCTGCATTTCTGACCCCATGACGAACGCCCTGCTTCAACGCGTCGCCGAGCTGCGCGGATCGGCGCCGACGGCGCGCCGCGCGATCCTCGATGCGATCCTCGAAGACCCGGACCGCGTGCTCGAGGAAAGCTTCGAGGCGCTCGCGCAGCGCGCCGGCAGCTCGGTGCCGACGGTGATGCGCACCTGCCGCGACCTCGGCTTCGCCGGCCTGCGCGAGTTCAAGATCGCGCTCGCGCACGACCTCGCGCTCGGCGGCTCCACATTGCACCGCCGCGTCGACATCACCGACACTGCCGACGACGTGGTCGCGAAGATCGCACGCAGCGCGGCGGCCTCGGTGGCCGCTGTGCGCACGCAGATCGACATGGTCGCGCTGGCTGCGGCGGTCGCCGCGATCGCGACCGCGCCGCACATCGACGTGGTGGGCGCAGGCCAGACCTCGTGGTTCATGGCGACCGACCTGCAGGCGCGGCTGTTCCGACTCGGCCTGTCGACCAATGCGTGGTCGGACTATCACCTGCAGCAGGTCGCTGCCGCGGCGCAGCGCCCGGGCGGCGTCGTGATCGCGATCTCGCACGTCGGCGGCATGCCGTCGTTGCTCGACGCGGTGGACATCGCGCGCGCGCAAGGCGCGAAGGCGATCTGCATCACGCGCCCGAGCACCGCCTTAGCCGAGCGCGCCGACATGCTGCTGGCCTTGAGCGTGCCCGACGACGCGGTGATGCACGTCGGCATCGACGCGTACCTGACGCATCTGACGCTGATCGAGATCCTCACCGTGCTGGTCGCGCAGCGCCTCGGCGACGTGGCGGTGCAGCGCCTGCACGGCGTGCGCGCGGCGTTCGCGCGCCACGGCATCGACACGCGCACGCACCCGCTGCAGAGCTGGGACGGCCCCGGCGTGAAACATGAGTGAGCCGATGGCAAAGCGCGCCACGCTGCTGGAAGCCGGCCTCGTGATCGACGGCAGCGGCGGCCCGTCGTGGCCCGGCGACGTGCTGATCCTCGGCGATCGAGTCGCGCGTCTCGGCGAAGGGCTGCGCGAGCGCTTGCCCGACGGTTTGACGATGGCCGATCTCGAGGTAATTGACTGTCGGGGTCACGTGATAGCACCCGGCTTCATCGACGCGCACACGCACGACGATGCGATCGTGCTGCGCGATCCGGCCTGCCTGCCCAAGCTCTCGCAAGGCATCACCACCGTCGTGACCGGCAACTGCGGCATCTCGCTCGCGCCGTATGCGACGCGCGCTGCGCTGCCACCGCTGACCTTGCTCGGTGCCGATTCGTTCCGCCACGCGACGATGCGCGACTACCAGCAAGCCGTGCGCACCGCGCAGCCCGCGCTCAACGTCGCCGCGCTGATCGGCCACACCACGCTGCGCTTCGCCGCGATGACCGACCTCACCCGCGCCGCGAGCGCCGACGAGCGCGCCCGCATGGCCGCACTGCTCGACGCCTGCATGGTGCAGGGCGCGCACGGGATGTCGTCCGGCCTGTTCTACGAAGAGGCCTTCGCGGCACCGGCCGATGAGGTGACCGCACTCGCCCGGATCGTCGCCACCCACGGCGGCGTCTACGCGACCCACTTGCGCAGCGAGATGGCGACGATTCTCGAAGCGATGCATGAAGCGGCCGCCAGTGCGTTCGAGGCCGGCGTGCCGCTCGTGATCTCGCACCACAAGTGCGCCGGCCCGG
>JBDUAG010000326.1:0-4974 GCA_040004785.1 Burkholderiales bacterium
CACGACGACCTGGCTCGCGGTGTCGCGCTCGGGCTTGAGCAGCACCGGGTTCATGCGCACCTCGGGCACGGCGCGCGCGGCCAGCGCCTGGAAATATTGTGCGCTGCCGATCTCGCCCGCCTCACCGTCGGGGCCAACGACGACGCGCGCGTTGTTGCTCATGTTCTGGGCCTTGAATGGCGCCACCTTCAGGCCCTGGCGCGCGTACCAGCGGCACAGCGCGGTGGCGAGCCAGCTCTTGCCGGCGCTGCTGGTCGTGCCCAGCACCATCACGGCGCGGGCGGTCATGCGGCGCGCACCAACCACGCTGACGTGACGAGCACCACCGCGACGAGCGCAGCGCGACCCGCCAGCACCAGCGTGCGCGACACGTGCTCGGACCGAGGCGAACAGGCCTCGCCGTTCAATTCGTACACGCCCGGCTTGCGCAAGCGCACGCCGAGCCGCAAGGCCATCGCACCCATCGGCCAACCGCCGTTCGGCGACGGCGTGTGGCGCGCCTGATCCAACAGGCGCGGCGTCGGCATCAGCAACAGCGCGGTCAGCCGCGCCGGAAACCACGACAGTACATCGTCGGCACGCGCGCTCCACTTGCCGGCCCATTCCCAGGCGCCGCGATAGCCCCACATCGCATCCAGCGTGTTCGCGAACCGGTAGACCGCAGCGCCCGGCAGCCCGAACAGCGCGTACCAGAACAGCGGTGCGACCAGCGAGTCGTTGAGGTTCTCGGCGACGGTCTCGATCGTGGTCTCGCGGATCAGGTCGGCATCGAGTGCGCGCACGTCGCGGCTGACGAGGTGCGCGAGGCGCGTGCGCGCGGCCTGCACGCCATCGCCCAGCGCGGCCTCGACGGCTGCCGCTTCGTCGCGCAGCATGCGCCACGCGAACGTGGGCTTGAGCAGCACGGCAAGCGCCGGCACGGCGAGCCAGGGCGAGAGGTCGACGAGCGCGACTTGCGTCGACCACGCGAGGCCTCCGACCAGCGCGGCGCCGGCGAGCCACACGACGCCACCGCCGATGAAGGCCGCCACCGGGCCCGAATCACGAAGCCTGCGGCCCAGCCGTGCGAGCCCGCGGCCCAGCCACGCCACCGGGTGCCACGCGTCGCGCGGTTCGCCGAAGCGCAGGTCGATCGCCCACGCAAGCGGCACCGCCAGCGCCAAGGTCAGCGCAGGCGGCCAGTTCATCGCGGGGCCCGTTCGGTGCCCATCAGATCCTCTCCAGTTGAGGAACGGCGATCCAGCGTTCGCCGATGCGCTCGATGCGGATCGCGCCGCCGAACACCTCGACGAAGGCGGCATGCAGCGCCGGATCGTCGCGCGAACCCTCGGCGATGATGCGGCCACGGTCCATCACGACGAGCCGGTCCGCCATCAACGCGAGCGGCAGATCGTGCAGCACGCTGACCACGGTGCGCCCTCGCTGCGCCTCGCGCTGCAGCAGGCGCACGAGTGCGACCTGGTGCGGCGGATCGAGGTGGGTGGTGGGCTCGTCGAGCAGGAGGATCGGCGCCGTCACCGCCAGCGCACGCGCCAGCAGCACGCGCTGGCGTTCACCGCCCGAGAGCTCGTTCAGGCGGCGTTGTTGCCACACCGCGCATTCGGTCTCGCGCATCGCCCGGTCGACGGCGGCATCGTCTTCGGCGCGCGGGGCAGTGAACAGGCCAAGATGCGGCAAGCGGCCGAGGTGCACGACCTCGCGCACCGTGAGCTCGCTGCCCGCGTCGGCTTGCTGACCCAGCCACGCGATCTGCACGCCACGCGCACGCGCGGGCCAGTCGCGCAGCGCACGCGCATCCAACGAAACCTTGCCGGTATCCGGCACCTGCAAGCCGGCGAGCGAGCGCAGCAAGGTCGACTTGCCGGCACCGTTCGGGCCGACGACGGCCGTCCAGCCGGCGGCGGGTGCGAAGCTCACGCGGTCCAGCGCGAGCGTGGCGCCGAGTTGCACGCTGACGCCCTCCACCTGGAGCGCGGGCTCCGTCACGCGACCCTCCGGCGGTGCAGCAGCCAGAGCAGGTAGCCACCGCCGAGCAGCGCGGTGAGCACACCGACCGGCACCTCCTGCGGTGCGATCAGGCTGCGTGCGAGCACGTCCGCGGTGAGCAGCAGCGTGCCGCCGGCCCCCGCGCTGGCGAGCAGCGTGTAGCCGTGCGGCGCCGGCGCGAAGCGGCGCACCAGGTGCGGCGCGACCAGCCCGACGAACGCGACCAGGCCGGCCTGCGAGACGGCGAGCCCGGTCGCCAGCGCCAGCATCACGACCAGCGCGACGCGCACGCGCGCCAGGTCGAGGCCGAGGCTGCGCGCGCTGTCTTCCCCAAGGGTCAGTGCGTCGAGCGCACGTGACCAGCGCCAGCCCAACGGCGCGCACACGAGCAGGCCCAGGCCCAGCGCCGCGCAACTGCCCCAGCCCAGAAAGCCGGTGCTGCCGAGCATGAACACCTGCTTGCCGCGCAGCGCGTCCGGCGCGGCCGTCGTGACCAGATCGCTGAACGCGGACAGCACCACGCCGACGACCACGCCGGCGAGCAGCAGGCGCACCGTCTGCTGCGCCCCGCGTGCCAACGTGAGCGTGACCAGCACGCCGAGCAACGCGCCGGCGAACGCGGCGCCGACCAGGCCGACGCGTGCCAGCACGTCGACCGTCGCAAGGCTGATGCCCTGCCCCGCGAGTGCGCTGGCCGCAAGCACGAGCACGACGCCGAGCGATGCGCCGGAGGCCGAACCGAGTAGGTACGGGTCGGCGAGCGGGTTGCGGAACAGCCCTTGCGCAGTCGCACCGGCAAGCCCGAGCAGCGCACCCGTGAGCCATGCCCCGAGGGTGCGTGGCGCGCGGATCTGGCCGACGATGAGCAGCGCATCCGGGCTGGCCAGCGTTTGCATCAGCGCGCCGACCGACCACCCTTCGCTGCCGGCAGCGAGGCCCGCGGCGAGGAGCAGCGCGGTGAGCGCACCCAGGCTGAGGCTCAGGCGGTTGCGGCGTTGGCGATCGATGCTCATCGCGGCACCTTGTCGAGTGCGACCAGACAGTCGGCCAGCGTGCGCGCTGCCTCGCCCATACGCGGACCGGGGCGGATCAGCAGCTCATAGTGCTCGCCGTCGAAGCCGCAGGTCTGGCGCCGCTGCAAGGCGCGCAGCGTCGCCCACCCGGGACGGCGCGGCATGTCAGCGAGGTTGCGCTGCGCGGCCATCACGATGTCGGGCTGGGCGCGCACCACGTATTCCGGATTGAGCTTGGGGAACGGCCCGAGCGCGGGCGGGATCGCGTTGGCCATGCCGAGCGTGGCCAGCGTCTGGCCGATGAACGACGCGGCACCCGCGGCATACGGCGTCGCGTCGACTTCGAAGTAGACGCGCTGACCGCGCAGGCGTGGCGGCACGCGGGCAGCGGCGTCGACCAGGTCGCGCTCGATCGCGGCCCAGACCTTGTCGGCCTCGGCGGGCACGCCCAGCAGTTGTGCGAGTGTCTTCAGGGTGCGTTGCACGTCCGCATGGTCGCGCGATTCGAGCACCAGCACGTTCAGGCCCAGGCCTTCGAGCCGGTCGACTGCGCGCGCCGACGGCGCGGCCAGCACGACGTCGGGTTTCAGTGCGGCGATGCGCTCGATCTGCGCGTCCTCCAGCCCGCCGAGCTTGGGCAACGCGATCACGCTCGCGGGCGCGTTGGAGAAGCGATCGGTGCCGACCAGCCGCGCACATCCGCCAAGTGCGCAGACGCTTTCGGTGAGCGATGGCAACAGGCTGACGATGCGCTGCGGCGACGCGGGCAGCACGACGCCGACGCCGCGGTCATCGCGCACGCTGATCTGCGCACCGGCCAGTGCGTGCCAGCACAGCAGCCCCGTCGCCACCACGCGGCGCGCCAGCGATGCATTCATAAACTCGGCCCCTTCACCGGCACCTCGATGCCGGCCACCATCAGCGTGACGCGCTCGCAGGCCTGCGCCACAAGCTGATGCAAGCGCCCCAGCTCATCGACGAAGCGCCGCGTCG
Organism: Burkholderiales bacterium; assembly: GCA_040004785.1. GTDB lineage: Bacteria > Pseudomonadota > Gammaproteobacteria > Burkholderiales > Burkholderiaceae_C > LMDS01. The sequence continues at coordinate 3,993 of JBDUAG010000326.1, forward strand.
GCCGCCCCAGCGGCGTCACGCCAAGGCCGATCTCGTTCGAGACGAGCACCACCGGCCCTGGAGCGTGGCGCAGTGCGTCGATCAGCGCCGCGGTGGCCGCCGCCAGTGCATCGTCATCGAGCGGCTCGCCATGCATCGGCACCAGAAGGTTGGTCAACCAAAGGGTCAGGCAGTCAACCACGATCAGGCGCGACGCGGCGCTCTGTTGCCTCAGCGCCATCGCAAGATCGCGCGGCTCTTCAACGCAGAGCAACGCCGGGACGCGGTGCGCACGATCGGCCTGGTGACGCGCCATGCGCTCGCGCATCTCGTCATCACCGGGCAGCGCGGTCGCGATCAGCACGGCCGAGCGGCCCGGCTGCATCAGCCATGCCGCCGCGCGCGACTCGGCGCAGCGCGACTTGCCGCTGCGCTGTCCGCCGAGGATGAACTCGCCCACTCGCCGCGCCTAGAAGTGCAGACGCACCGACGCCGTGACGCCCCGCCCCGCCTCCGGGTAGATCGCGCTGACGGCGCCGTTGACACACGAGAACGCCTGCGTGTAGTACTTGGCGTTGGTCAGGTTCGACACACCGACCGCGAACTCGGCGAAGCTCCACTGGTAGGCGTAGCGCAGGTCGGCGGTGGTGTACCGCGGCATTCGGCAGGCGTTCTCGAAGTCCGGGCTTTGCGAGGAGACGACGTTGACGCCGCCGTCGATCCGGTGACCGGCCGCCGGCGACCAGTCGGCGCGCACGCCCATTGTGTGGCGTGGCGTCAGCGGCACGTCGTTACCCTGGTAGGCGCCGGCTGCGAAGCGCGCACGCCGCGTCGCGGCATTGACGCGCAGGTTCGCGTTGGCGGCGAGCGCTTGCGTGACTTCGAGCTCCAGCCCTTCGCGCCGCGTCGGGTCGAAATTGACATTGGCGCCGTTCAAGCCGAACGCGCTGCTCGGGCCAATGGCGTTCGGGTCGTAGCCGATCTCGTTCGTCAGCGCGCTGCG
>JBDUAG010000327.1:0-4952 GCA_040004785.1 Burkholderiales bacterium
GTGAATCTCGCCGCGCGCCTGGCTGGGCTGGCCAGGCCTGGCGAGATCGTCGTCTCGCCCGAGGTACGCGACGGGCTGGTCGACGGGCTCGACGCCGATCTCGAAGACATGGGCGAGTGCTTCGTCAAGCACCTGGAGCGGCCGGTTCGGGCCTTTCGACTGCACCGTGCCGGGGCTCCGCGCTTGCCAGTGTTCGAGCCCGATGAAGAGCCGGACATGCGCGCGGTCGTTGCCGTCGTGCCTTTCGAGTTTCGCGGCGGCTTGCAGGGTGCCGAGTTCGACGCGATCGGCGAGCTGATCGCCGACGGGGTCATCGCGTTGCTGTCGAAGAGCGCCAGTGTCCGCCTGATTTCGCGGCTCTCTTCCTCGGCGTTTCGCGGGCGCGACACCGAGCTGGAAGCGGTTGCGTTGCGGCTCGGCGCAACCTATGTTCTCAGCGGGTCGTACCAATGCGTCGGCGCACGCGTGTCCTTGATGGCGGAGATCTCGCAGGCCAAGGGGGGCATGGTGGTGTGGGCGGATCGCATGGTCGCGGATCAGGCAGATCTGATTCAGGCCGAGAGCGAGTTGCTGAATGGCCTGGCAAGCGCGGTCGCGCGCGAGGTGCCAGCCGCGGAGGCCTCGATCGCGCGCCTTCAACCGTTGCCCTCGCTCACCGGCTACTCGCTGCAACTGGGTGGTGTCTCGCTGATGCACCGCTCGGCTGGCCGCGACTTCGCGCATGCGAAGGCCGTTCTCGAGCACCTCACCGACCGCTACCCGCGGATGGCGCTGCCGCGCGCCTGGCTGGCGAAGTGGTATGTGCTGCGCGTCACGCGGGGTCTGGTTCAGAACGCCGGGGACGAAGCCGCCATCGCGATGGATCACACGAGGCGCGCGCTGGATGCCGATCCGACCTGCTCACTGGCGCTGGCCATGCGAGGCTTCGTGCAATGCCACATGCTGCGCGACCTTGACCAAGCGCTCGTCAGCATCGACGCGGCGATCCAGGTCAATCCGAGCGACAGCCTCGCTTGGCTCTTCAAGGGCGTGGTTCACAGTCTGTGGGGCGAGGGTGCGCCAGCACTGGAGGCTGTGAGCCGCGCGCAATCGCTGTCGCCGATGGATCCGCTGCAGTACTACTACGACGCGCTCGCCGCAGCCGCTGCGCTCTCGGCCGGCGAGTGGGAACTCGCCGTTCAGACCGCACGCCGCTCGCTGCGCAGCAACCGCATGCATTCTCAGAACATGCGCTCGCTGGTGATCGGGCTGGTGCAGCTCGGGCAGATGGCCGAAGCCAACCAGGTTGCGAGGCATCTGTTGGCGCTGGAACCTGGCCTGACGATCGCCGGCTACCTCGATCGCTCGCCTGCCGGCGCCAATCCGACGCGGCGGCTCTACGCCGACTCGCTGGCCCGGGCGGGCGTGCCTCGCTCCTGACCACAGACACTGGAGGAAAGACATGCCAACAGCATTGGGCAGAGGGTCGGCCGCGGCGGCCGGACGCAGGAAGTTCGCTGGCGCGGGAGGGGGCTCCGGGGGAGGTTCCGGTGGGGGGTCGGGAGGTGGCTCCGGAGGCGGATCGGGCTTTCCCATCACACTGGCCGACGGGTTCGCCCAGCCCTTGATCGTCGACGCGCTGATCCGAAGCCGCGACGGGACGATCGACCCGACCGACATCGTCGCGTCGGTTGCTGGCGTGCCCAAGAAAAACAACGTGCCTGACCTGAAGCGTGTGGAAAGCTGGGTTCGTACGTATCTCGGGATCCAGGAACTTCTGGAGCCGTTGGCGTTCGTCTTGCCGGACAGTCCAGCGATCCCTCAGGACGATCGCACCGTCGAGCTCTATTGCCTCGGTATCGCGCCGGCACCCAACTATGCGTCGGGCTCGGTACAGGTTACCTCGCAGCCGGTCGCCCGCATCCAGCGGCCCCGCAACCAGGTCTTCGTGAGCCAGATTCCCATGGTCATCAAGTGGGCCGATCTGCGCGCGGAGCGCGCGTCGGAGATCCTGACGCAGATCGACAACCAGCACGCCTTCTGGGGCATGGTCGTGCCGTTCCACAACGGGCGCATGAAGTACACGCTGGACCTGATCGAGCTGGTCATCCAGTTCACCGTGTTCATCGAATCGCGCTTCAAGCACGAGTTCAGCTGCTTTCGCCCGGCCGACTTTTCGGCGCAGATCCAACCGATGATCACAACCCCCGGTCACAGCAGTCTGCCCTGTGGCCATTGCACCCAGGGCTATGCGACCGCGCATGTGCTCGCAGCGCTGATCGGTGCCGGCGCAAACGATCCGCGCCGCCTCCAACTAGATCGACTCGCGGCGCGCATTTCGACCAACCGGCTCGTCGCCGGTGTTCACTTCCCGGTGGACAACCTCGCCGGTCGTCTACTTGGGCAAACGTTGGGTGAATACGTGGTTGAGCGATGCGCCCCAAAGCAGGGTTGGACGGCGCGAAGCTTTGATGGATCGGATCCGCTGCTTCCGAACGAGGACTTCAGGCCCTTCTTCCAGTACCTCGACACGGGCGCGACGACCTACTACCAGAAGATGAAACCCGGGCTGCAAGGCTTTCCCCAGACCGCAAAGAGTTTGCCGGATCTGTGGGCGCTAGCGTTGGCCGAATGCGCATACCTTCAGTAGCAGCGATTCAAAGGGGAGCGTCACTATGACGTGGAGCAAGTTCATTCCCACCGGCGCCTTCGTCTCTGCCCAGACGCTGACGCAGGTCGACCCCTATCTCGCCTGGGCCGAGTCGACCGGCTTCGCGCATCAACGTTGGGCCAACAATGCTGCGCCCATGCGCGTACCGGTCATCATCGAATTGCATGGCGGCAAGACGTCTCAGCATTTGCAAACCCAGCTCGGCACGACGGGCACGGTGCGCGCCGCCTACCTCAACGCGGGCGCAACCGGCTTCTGCGTGGCCGACCTCAGCGCTGCGGCTTGCCTTGCCGCCTTTGCCACTCCGCTCAATGGCATCATCAAGCGCTTTGAGTACGTGGCGCCGGTGATCTCACAGCGCCCCACGGTCAGGCGCCATCCGGTCGCGACCAGCCCAGCGATTCCGCGCGCGATTCAACCCTCGGGACCGACCGTCCTGCTCGGCGTGATCGACTTCGGCTGTGCGTTTGCGAACACGCGCTTTCGCCAAGGCACGTCCAGTCGCCTGCTGAACATCTGGGATCAAGACCCGCGACCGGCGTTCGGAACAGCGCCTGCGGCAGGCGGTGTTCCGAGCGATTTCGGCTACGGGCGAGAGATCGATCAAAGCAAGGTCAATGCGATGCTTTCCGCGTGCCTCGTGCCTGGGACGGCCACCGTTGACGAAGACGCCTGCTACGAGCTGGCGGCGTACCCCGAGCTCCGCCATCGCGCGGTGCATGGCACGCATGTGCTGGATCAATTTGCCGGTGGCGGCACCGACGACATCGTCTTCGTTCAGTTGCCACGCGATGCGTGGGCTGATCCCGCAGGCAACGCGCTGGCGCCGTGCGTGCTGGATGGTTTGCGCTACATCATCAGCTGTGCTGGCGCCACCACAACGCGAATCGTCGTGAACATCAGCTGCGCCTTCTACACCGGCCCGCACAACCAGACCAGCGTGCTCGAACTCGCCTTGGCCGACCTCGTGGCGGAGCAACTCGCACTGGGTCGCGCGCTGCTGATCTGCATGCCGACCGGCAACGCCTTCGGTGCGCGCTGGCACGCAGAAGGCCAGGTGCTGCCCGCGAAGCCGCGCAAGGTCACGGTTCGCGTTCCGCCAGACAACGAGGTGCCCACGTTCGTGCAGGTCTGGATGGCCTGCAGCGGTGCCGCCGCGAGCGTCAAGGTAACTCCGCCCGGCTCTGCGGTTCCGGCCAGCGGAAGCATTGCGCCGGGCCAGGCGAGCGTCTACGGTGCCCCGGGTCGGCCCTGGGCGACGGTCGTGCACACCGCATCCGACGCGCGCGGCCAGGCTGTTCCATCCCAGAACAGCTCGATGGCGGTGCTGTTCATCGAACCCACGTCGACGCCAGATCGGCCTGGAGCCGATGCGCCGAGCGGCGACTGGATCGTCGAGGTGCAAGGCCACAGCAGTACCAAGGTCCGGGTCTATGTCGGCCGCACCGAGACCGAGATGGACTTGCCGATGCGGGCGCGGGCTGCACGACTGATCCATCCGGACGACCACTTCGATCAGCCCTCGCCCGCCGAACCGGACGATCCGTCGCCGACGGTGGACAACCCGTCCAACCCGAACCTGCCGACCTTGCGGCGCAACACCATGTCCGGGGTCTCGACCAGCGCCGGCGTGAAGGCGGTGGCCGGCTATTTGGGCGCGTCCAACGGGTCGCTGCCGCAACCCTCGCCATACTCGTCGGCCGGCAAGAACCCGGCGGATACCAGCGTCCGACCCCAGCCCACCGCGAGTGCACTCGCTGACGAGAGTCGGGCATTGATTGGGACGCGCGGTGCGGGTTCGCGAAGCGGCTCGATCGTTCGGCTCAGCGGGGTCAGCTTTGCCTCGCCGCGATATGCCAAGCATTTGATCCCCGGCACACCAAAGGCGCTCCCGCCACCCGGTGACATCGGCCGCATGGGTAGCGAAATCTTGCCGTAAGCCCGTGCGCGTACCCCGGGGCTACGGCCCGCTACCAACGCGCCGGCAGGAGCTTCAGCAGTTGGTAGCGCGACGCGGCCTCGCCGATGTACCCACCCCCCTCAAGATCCTTCATCAACCGACTCACCATCTCCCGCGAACACCCCACCCGGTTCGCGATCTCCTGATGCGTCAACCGCTCGCCGATCAGCCGGCTGCCATCCGGTTGCACCACGGCGAGCGAATTCAGCAGCAGCACCAGCCTTCCATACGCGTCGTGGAGCGCGAGCTGCTTGGTGCTCTGCGTCGCGGCGCGGGCGCTGCGGATCACCTTGTCGATCAGCTCCAGCGCGAACTCGGGGTGCTCGGCGATGTGCTTGAGCA
>JBDUAG010000328.1:0-4936 GCA_040004785.1 Burkholderiales bacterium
AGCGGGTAGCTGGTGCCGGCCAGCGCGGCGGCGCCGAGCGGCAGCCGGTTGGTGCGGCGAAACACATCGGCCATGCGCTCGGCATCGCGCGAGAACATCTCCACATAGGCGAGCAGGTGGTGGCCGAAGCTCACCGGCTGAGCCACCTGCAAATGCGTGAAGCCGGGCAGGATCACCTCGGCGTTCTTTTCCGCCACGTCGACCAGCGCAAGCTGCAGTTCGTTCAGCAGGCTGCCGACCGCGGTGATCTCGTCGCGCAGCCAGAGCCGTACATCGGTCGCGACCTGGTCGTTGCGCGATCGGCCGGTGTGCAGGCGCTTGCCGGCGTCGCCGACGATGCCCGTGAGCCGCGCCTCGATGTTCAGGTGCACGTCCTCGAGATCGAGCTTCCACTCGAACGCGCCGGCCTCGATCTCCTGCGTGATCTGCGCCATGCCGCGCTGGATCGCCGCGTGATCGTCGGCGCCGATGATCTGCTGCGCCGCCAGCATCTCGGCGTGCGCGAGGCTGCCGGCGATGTCGGCCTTCCACAGCCGCTGGTCGAAGCCGACGCTGGCCGTGTAGCGCTTCACCAGATCGCTCATCGGCTCGGAAAACAGCGCCGACCAGGCCTGGGATTTTTTGTCGAATTGGTTGCTGGACATGAGCGGCGGGCGTTGGACAATGCGGAGCAGCCGCATTCTATCGACGCCACCTTGTCCACACGCATGCCCGAACCGCCCGACCGCGCGCTGAGCCGGCCCGGCGAGCTGCGCTCGACAGGGTTCGGATCGACCGCGTTCGGAGGCCTGGCGGCGTCCGTGCCGCCACCGGTGGACGCGGCCGCGGGCTTCGACGTGTGCCACGTCGGCGTGGTGCTGCGGGCGTTGCTGTTCGTGCATGGTGTGCTCGCGGTCGGCGTGCTGTTCGCCGCCAGTTCATGGGCCGGCTGGGTGACCTTGTTCGCGCTCGGCGCCGCCAGCGCGCTGCCGGCGCTGCTGATGTGGCTGCTGCTGCTGTGTGCATCGAAGCGCTGGTTCGTGGCGCTGCCTCTGGGCGCGCAATGGAGCCTGGCGATCATCTTCGGCGCGCTGTGTGGCGCGGTCGGCTCGACCCTGGCGTGGCTGCCCGGCGTTGGCACGGCAGGCATCCCGGGCTGGCTGGCGCCGGGCATCGCTGGCGGTGCGATCGCCGCGATGCTGTTCCAGTGGCTGCGGCTGCGCGCCAAGGCCACCTTGCCGGCCGACACGACCGCGCGGCTGGCCGAGCTGCAATCACGCATCCGCCCGCACTTCCTGTTCAACACGCTGAACAGCGCGCTCACGCTGGTCCGGCTCGACCCGCCGCGCGCCGAAGGTGTGCTCGAAGACCTGGCCGAGCTGTTCCGCGTCGCGATCTCCGAAAGCGCCGAGTCGGTGACGCTGGCCGAGGAGATCGAGCTGGCGCGCCGCTACCTCGCGATCGAGCAGATCCGCTTCGGCAGCCGCCTGCGCGTGACCTGGGAGCTCGACCCCGCAGCCGGTGCCGCACGCGTGCCGCCGCTGCTGCTGCAGCCGCTGGTCGAGAACGCGGTGCGCCACGGCGTCGAGCCGGCCGACGAAGGCGGCACGATCCGCGTGCGCACCCGCGTCAAGCTCGGTCGCGCGCTGATCGCGATCACCAACAGCTTGCCGGCGAATCAATCGCAGCCGGGCAATGGCATGGCACTGCGCAACGTGCGTGAGCGGCTGCGGTTGATGCACGACGTGGCCGGCCAGTTCGAGACGCGGCTGGAAGCGGACGCCTACCGCGTGCAGATCGTGGTGCCGCTGTGAGCGAGTTGCGCGTCCTGCTGGTGGACGACGAAGAGTTGGCGCGGCTGCGCTTGCGGCAGTTGGTAGGCGACTCTACCGAGCCGGCGGCGACGGTCGTCGGCGAGGCTGCGAACGCGGTGCAGGCACTCGCGTGGCTCACGACGCAGCGCTGCGACGTGGTCCTGCTCGACGTGCAGATGCCCGGCCGCGACGGCACCCAGCTCGCCGCCGAACTGAAGCGCCTGCCCGAGCCACCGGCCGTGGTGTTCGTCACCGCGCACGCCGAACATGCGCTGCGCGCGTTCGATCTGGAGGCGGTCGATTACCTGACCAAGCCGGTGCGGCGCGAGCGGCTGCACGCAGCGCTGCAACGCGTGGCGCAGCGGCTCGCGCTGCAGCGCGGCACCGCCGCGGCACCTGTCGCTCCTACCGCCGAGGCGCCCGTCATCATCGTCACCGACCGCGGCCGGCTCGTGCGCGTGCCGGTGACCGAGGTGCTGTACTTCAAGGCCGAGCTGAAGTACGTGACGCTGCGCACCGCGGCGCACACCTATGTGCTCGACGAAGCGCTGGCCGAGCTCGAGCAGCGCCTTGGCGAGCGCTTCCTGCGCGTGCACCGCAACGCACTCGTCGCGCGGCACGCGGTGCGCGCGCTCGAGCGCCGCGCGATTGCCGGTGAGGGCGACGAGGAGGGCGGCGAGAGCTGGGCCGTCTGCATGGCGCCGGTGGATGAATGGCTCGCGGTCTCGCGCCGCCAGGTGGCGGCGGTGCGAGAGGCCCTGGTGGCCGCAGGACGCTGACGCCGATGCGACGCGCGTGGTGGCCGCTGGGGGTGATGTTCGCGCTGGTCGTGGTGCTGTGGTTCGTGCGAACCACGCTGATCCCGGATGAGGCCGCGTCGCCGGATGACGCGCCCGCCCTGGCGAGTGCGGCACCTGAATCGGCAACCCGAGACGCGATGACGTTGGAAAATCCGGCCGCGTCTCGTGAATCGGCGGAGCACGGTGCCGACGAAATCGAACTGTGCGGTGGCCTGTGGGTGAAGACCCGCGCGGACGGCAACATCGACGACGACGATTTCAAGCGTGTGCTGCGCTTGCCCGAGGAGCGTGCGCGCATGCTCGAAGCGCTGCGCGCCGAATCGAGCGAGTTCGCGCGCGCAGCGGCGATTCGATTGGCGCTGATCGGCAGCGAGCCGCCACCGCTGCCCGAGGGCGCGACGACCTGCGAGCCGGCGCAGTGCGAGGTGCAGCGCCGGTACGCCACCCGGTTTGCAGAGGCGCGCGACGCGCTGGCGCAGATGGCGACAACGACGCGCGACCCGCAGGTCTACGCGCTGGCCTTCAACAACTGCCAGGTGAGTCAACCGAGCGAAGGGGCCTGCCAGCTGGTGAGTGCCGAGCAATGGGCGCGGCTCGACCCGGGCAACGCGACACCGTGGTTGTTCGTGCTGCAGCAGGCCGGCCAGCAGCGCGACGCAGCAACCCAGAACGAAGCGCTGCACCGCATTGCCACTTCCACGCGCAGCGACCAGTTTTTTTTCAGGCTGTCGCGTCTGGTGATCGACCATGTGCCCGACGATGACGCCTCCGCACTCGTCGCGCTGACACTGGCGAGCGAAGTCTTCGGAATTGAAGTCGCCTACGCGCTGCCCGGCTACCAGACCCTGCTCGAGCAATGCAGGGGCTCGGCGCTTCGCGATGCGAACCGGCGCCAGACCTGCAACGCGGTGGCCGAGTTCCTTGTCGAGCGCGGCGACACCTTGCTGGAGCGCAACATCGGCGTGCGGCTCGGCGCCCAGGTTGGTTGGCCCGCCGAGCGCGTCGAGCGTTTGCGCGGCGAGTCGGTCGCATACCAGGCGTCGCGCGAGTCTGCGAACAATTTCAATCCGACGAGCACCTGCGCCGATATCCGGCGCGATCTCGAATACGTCAGGCTGAACGCGCGGCGGGGCGAGGCCGGTGCGCTGCGCGAATGGGTCGCGGAATCCGATATCAAGCCGGAGGCGTTCATCCGTGCCGAGCGCGACGAGCAGGCGCGACGCGCCGCCGAAGCGGCCTCCGCCGCAGCCGCGGCATCGGCGGCCTCCGCCCCGCGCTGAACCTCAGCCCGTGTTGCGCAACCCCGCGGCCACCCCGTTGATCGAGATGTGGATCCCGGTCTGCACGCGCGCGTTCTCCGGGTCGCCTGACCGGCGCTGCCGATAGCGCCGCATCAGTTCGACCTGCAAGTGGTTCAGCGGGTCGAGGTACGGGAAGCGGTGCTCGATCGAGCGCGCCAGCGACGGGTTCGATTCGAGCCGGCTCTTCTCGCCGGTGATCAGCGACAGCGCATTGTTTGTGCGGTGCCACTCGGCCTTCACGAGCGCGAAGATGCGCTTGCCGAGCTTCTTGTCCTCGACCAGTTCGACATAGCGCGACGCGATCGCCAGATCGCTCTTCGCGATCACCATGTCGAGGTTGGAGAGCAGCGTGCGAAAGAACGGCCACTGCTTGTGCATCTTCTGCAGCAGCGCGAGGCGCTCCTTGCGTTGCGGCCCTTCCTTGCCGAGGAACGACTCGATCGCCGAACCGAAGCCGCACCAGCCCGGCAGCGAGACCCGGCTCTGACCCCAGCTGAATGACCAGGGGATCGCGCGCAGGTCTTCGATCGCCCGCGTTGCCTTGCGCGAGGCGGGGCGGGAGCCGATGTTGAGCTCGGCGATCTCGCGGATCGGCGTCGCGCTGAAAAAGTATTCGGTGAAGCCCGGCGTCTCGTAGACGAGATGGCGGTAGGCCTTGAAGCTGGCGTCGCTGATCTGCGCGGCGGCATCGAGGAAGGCCTTTGGCGCGCTCTTGGTCGGGTGCAGCAGCGTGGCTTCGAGCGTCGCCGCGACCAGCGTCTCGAGGTTGCGCCGGCCGATCTCGGGGTGCGCGTATTTCGACGCGATCACCTCGCCTTGCTCGGTCAAACGGATCTGTCCGTTCACCGTGCCCGGCGGCTGCGCGAGGATGGCCTGGTAGCTCGGGCCACCGCCCCGGCCGACCGTGCCGCCGCGGCCATGGAACAGCCGCAGGGTCAGGCCGTGTTCGGCACGCAGCTCGCCGAAGAGCTGCACCAGATCGATCTCGGCGCGGTAGAGCTCCCAGTTGCTGGTGAAGCTGCCGCCGTCCTTGTTGCTGTCG
>JBDUAG010000015.1:0-16699 GCA_040004785.1 Burkholderiales bacterium
CGCTGCTCGTCGCCACCGAAATCGCGCCCAGCGGGCAGCCCTTGCCGCGAAGTCCACGGGCTGTGGTGTTCGTTGCAAACACCGCCGACGTGTCAGCAAAGGCGCGTGTGGGCAGGCTGGAGCGCGCCTGTGGAGCGCCGAGAAGCGCAGGGCTCGTGGCCGCGCGCGCAGCGCGCATCAACAACTGACTCGTCGCGGTTGTTTGAGCGCAATGAGCGAAGCGAACGTAGCGAGTTCTGCGACGGGGCCACGAGACCGAGCATCGCAGGGCAGCCGAAGCGAAGCGCAGGCCGCTCCAGCGAAGCGCGTAAGCCTGCCCGCACGCGCCTTTGCCGCTCCGACCGACCACCGGCAGCAATGGGCCGAGAGCTGCCACACCCTCACAGCCCGAAGCGGTGAGTTCCATCGTGATCATCGCCTGAGGAATTTCATCAGCGCGAGCGTGCCGCCCATCACCGCGAACGACACCACCGTGGTGACGGTGCCCAGCGCGTAGATCGCGGGGTTGGTCACCGTGCTCGTCAATCCTTGCAGTTCGAGCGGCAGCGTGTTGACATCGCCGATCGCCTGCGAAGTGCGCGCGATCTCGTCCCAGCTGAGCGTGAAGCCGAACATGCCGACGCCCACCAGACTGGGTGCGATCAGCGGCAGCACGACATGCTTGAAGCTCTGCCACGGCGAGGCGCCGAGGTCGGACGCCGCTTCTTCGTAGGCCGGGTTGAAGCGGTTGAACACCGCCAGCATGATCAGCAGGCCGAACGGCAGCGTCCAGGTCAGGTGTGCGCCGAGCGCCGACGTGAACAGGCCCATCGCGGTGCCGTAGCCTTCGAGCAGGCCGCTCAGGCCCATGCCTTCGAGCAGGCCCTTCAAGGCCGTGTCGATCAACCGGAACTGCAGGCCGATGCCGAGCGAGACGACGATCGACGGCATGATCAGGCTCGCGACCGAGGTGTAGAACAGCAGCGCCGAGCCGGCGAACTTCTTGCGGAACGCGAGGCCCGCGCCCAGCGACAGCAGCACGGTGAAAAGCATGACGACCGCGCCGAGCGCGACCGAGCGCCGAAACGCGGCGGCGATGTCGACCACGCCCATGCCTTCCCACAGTTTCGCGAACCAGTGCAGCGAAACACCGCGCATCGGGAAGGTCAGCCCGCCTTCCGGCCCCTGAAAGCTGAGCACGAAGATCGTGATCATCGGGCCGTAAAGGAACAGCACGAAGGCCGCGAACACGGCCGCGAGCGCGTAGAAGCTGCCGGGGCGTTTGCCTTCCCTCATCAGAGTTCTTTCCGGATGTCGACCAAGCGGGTGAGGCCCCAGATCATCATCAGCGTGATGACCAGCAGGATCACCGCGTTCGCCGCCGCCATCGGGAACTGCAAATACGACGTCTGCACCTGGATGATCTTGCCGACCGACGCGATCTGCTGGCCGCCCATCACGCCGATGGTGACGAAGTCGCCCATCACGATCGTGATCACGAAGATCGAGCCGATGATGATGCCGGTGCGCGAGAGCGGCACGACGACGTTCCACACTGTCTGCCAGCCGCTCGCGCCGGAGTCACGCGCGGCTTCGATCAAAGCGCGGTCGATGCGCATCATCGAGTTGAAGATCGGCACGATCATGAACATCGTGTACAGGTGGACGAAGGCGAGCACGACCGAGAAGTTGCTGAACAGCAGCCACTCGATTGGCGAGTCGATCAGGCCGAGGCCCTGCAGGCCCTGGTTGATCACGCCGTTGCGGCCCAGCAGCGGCACCCACGAGATCATGCGGATCACGTTGCTGGTCCAGAACGGCACGGTGCAGATGATGAACAGCAGCGTCTGCGCGCCGACCGAGCGCACATGGAACGCGAGGAAGTAGGCGACCATGAAGCCGATCAGCAGCGTGATCGCCCAGACCAGGAAGCAGAACTTGAAGGTTGAGAGGTAGGTCTTCAGCGTGACGCACATCTCGCCGCCGTTGCCAAAGAGGTTCGCGCAGCCGTTGAACACGTCGATGTAGTTCTGCGCGCTGAACGCCGGGATCAGTTCGTAGTCGGTCGCGCGCCAGGTGCTGACCGTGGCCACGAGCACCAAGGGCAGCACCAGAAACAGTAGAAATACGAGCCCGAACGGCGTGGCCTGCAGCCAGGCGCCGAAGCGGCTCGCCTTGTTCATGCTGCGACGAACTCGTTCCACTTTTGGACCATGTACGCGTTCTCGTCCATGATCGCGTTCCAGCAAGCGATGCCGCCCATGCGCGCCTCGTAGCTGCCGCCGTCGCGGATGGAGCCGGTCTTCGCGAGCAGGTCACCGTTGGGGCTCTTGATGTCCTGCGTCGCGGCCTTGCCTTCCATCCAGTAGGCCCACTCGTAGGCTTCCATCTTGGCCTTGGCGGTTTCGAGCACGGCGCTGTAATAGCCCTGGCGGTTCAGGTAGGCGCCGGCCCAGCCGTCGAGGAACCAGTTGATGAATTCATAGACGGCGTCGGCCTTGGCGCCGGTCACGGTCTTGGGCACGCCGAAGCCGGCCGCCCAGGCGCGATAGCCTTCCTTCAGCGGCTGGAAGCGGCAGTCGATGCCCTTGGTGCGCACCGCCGTCACGGCCGGCGACCACATCGACTGGATCACGACCTCGCCCGACGCCATCAGGTTCACGCTCTCGTTGAAGTCTTTCCACAGCGCGCGGAACTGGCCCGCCTTCTTGGCTTCGATCAAGGTCTTGATCGTCAGGTCGATCTCCTTCTTGGTCATGTTGCCCTTGTCCGGGTACTTGTAGAGCCCCGCGGCCTCGACCACCATCGCCGCGTCCATGATGCCGATCGACGGGATATTCAGGATCGCGGTCTTGCCCTTGAACTCGGGGTTCAGCAACTCCTTCCACGAGTCGATCGGCCGCTTGATCAGGTCCGGGCGGATGCCCAGCGTGTCGGCGTTGTAGACGGTGGGGATCAGCGTCATGAACTGCGTTGGCGTGGCCGAGAAGGTCTTGCTGGTCGGCGCTTCGACATACATCACCTTCTTCGGCGCCGTGCCCTGGTCGCCGACCTTCTTGCCGGCGACTTCGCCCTTGGTGAACAGCGAGGTGATCTTGTCGGCGTTCTTGATGCGCTTGGTGTCGATGCCGAGCAGATTGCCGGTCGGCAGGATCTTCTTCAGCGAGAAGTACTCGGTGTCGATCAGGTCGAAGGAGTTCGGTGCGGTGACGGCGCGCTTGGTCACGTCGTCGGTCGTGACCGGGATGTACTGGATCGTGATGCCCGTGTCGGCCTTGAACTTCTCGGCGATCGCCTTGTCCTGGTTCACTGCGGTGCCGAGGTAGCGCAGGGTGATCGGCTCGGCGGCGCGCACATAGGGGAACGCGAGCGCGCCGGTGGCCGCTGCAGCGCCCTTGATCAGTGAGCGGCGGGCAAGATTCTTGGGGGTCGTCGTATCGGACATCGCGGTCTCCTCGGGTTGAACTGGGTGGGATCTTTAGATCAGCGCGTGGGCTTCGCTCGGCGCCCACGACACAAAAGCCGCATCGCCCGCAGCGAGCGGCGCGGCATCGAACTCGTGATCGGGCACAGTGACGGTCCATTGCGTGTCGGCCAGCTCTGCCGGTGCCACGCTGACCTGCACGTACGTGCCCTGGTATTCGACGGCGCGCACCGCGACCGGGCGCGCATCGGCGCCGTTGCCGCGCTGCAGCTTCAACCGGTCGGAGCGCACCGCGACCTTGTGGCCGGTCGGCATCGCCATCACGTTGTGCGCGCCCATGAAGCGCGCGACGAACTCGGAGCGCGGCGCGTTGAACACCTCGCGCGGCGTGCCGGTCTGCTCGATGCGGCCATGGTTCATCACGACGACCTGATCGGCCAGCGCCATCGCCTCTTCCTGCGAATGGGTGACGTGCACGAACGTGAAGCCCAGCTCCTGCTGCCAGCGCTTCAGCTCGGCGCGCATCTGCACGCGCAGGAACGGGTCGAGCGCCGAGAGCGGCTCGTCGAGCAGCAGCACGCGCGGCTCGGTCATCAGCGCGCGCGCGAGCGCGACGCGCTGCTGCTGGCCTCCGGAGAGCTCGCTCGGCAGCCGGTTGAGATAGGGCGCCATCGCGACGAGCTGCAACAGGTCCTTGGCGCGCGCATGCCGCTCGGGCGCGCTCTTGCCGCGCATCTTCCAGCTGAACGCGACGTTGTCGAGCACGCTCAGGTGCGGAAACAGGGCGTAGCTCTGGAACATCATCGCGGTGCCGCGATCCGCCGCGCTGGCGTGGGTGATGTACTTGCCGCCGAGCAGCACCTCGCCGCTGGAGGCGAGCTCGTGGCCGGCGATCATGCGCAAGGTGGAGGTCTTGCCGCAGCCCGAGGGGCCAAGCAGGCAGCAATAGCTGCCGGACGGGATGGTCAGGTCGATCCCTTCCACCGCCTTCGTGTCGCCGTACTGTTTGACGAGCGAGGTGAGGACGAGGGTGGAATCGACAGCCATGCGCCGGCTGTACGCAAAGCATGTGCCAAGGCTCGCACGCCGCACGCGCACGCGTCGGCACCGCTTGCGTGCCCGCACGACGGATGCGCGCCCGTGAATGGGGCATCCGCAGCCTGAAAGCCGGGCGCGCGACTTGCTATTCTCGTCGCACCATTTTGTATACAAACGCCATGCAGATCCGCGTCATCAACCCGAACACCACCGCGCGCATGACGGCATTGATCGGCCACGCCGCGCGTGCCGTCGCGGCCGGCGGCACGGTGATCACCGCGGTGAACCCGAGCTTCGGCGCGCCCAGCATTGAGTGCCACCTCGACGACGTGTGGGCCGCGGCCGGCGTGGCCGAGCAGGTGCGCATCGGCGAAGCCGAAGGGGCCGACGCTTACGTCATCGCCTGCTTCGGTGACCCCGGCCTGCACGCCGCGCGCGAGCTCGCGCGCGGCCCGGTGATCGGCATCGCCGAGGCCGCGTTCCACGCCGCGAGTCTGGTCGCGACCGGCTTTTCGGTCGTCACCACGCTGACCCGCACCTGCGTGATCGCCGAGCACCTGGTCCTGCAGTACGGCTTCGAGCGCCGCTGCCGCGGCATCCACGGCACCGACATCGCGGTGCTCGAACTCGAGGATCCGGCGAGCGACGCCTATGCGCGCATCCTGAGCCGCGCGCAGCACGCACTGATGCACGACCGCTCCGCCGCGATCGTGCTCGGCTGCGCCGGCATGGCCGACCTGTGCCACCGGCTGCAGATCGAGCTCGGCGTGCCGGTGATCGACGGCGTGGCTGCGGCCGTCAAGCTCGCCGAAGGGCTGGTGTGCATGGGCCTGGGCACAAGCAAGCGCGGCGACTATGCGCTACCGCCGGCCAAGGCCTACACCGGTCTGGCAGGCCCGTCTTCGGCGTCGTAAAGACCACCGCATCAGCGCATCAGCGCTTCAGCCAGCGCACCACCGAAGGCAGCTGCACCATCGCGTTCAATACGCCAACGCGACGCGCGCCGAAGATGCGGCGGGCGATGTCGGCAGACGCCGGGTCGAGCACGATGCACACGACCCGCACGCCCTGGCGCGCGGCCTGCAGGACCGCGCGGCGCGCGTCTTCGAGCAGGTAGCGCGGGTCGTGCACGTCGCGGTCGTGGGGTTGGCCGTCAGTGAGGACCCACAGCTCGCGCACGCCGCCGCCACTGCCGCTGACGAGGGCGCGCGTCGCGTGCCGCACGGCCGCACCCAGCCGCGTGGACTGACCGCTGCGCAGCGCGGCCAGGCGATCGAGCGCGACGGCGTCGAGCGCCGTCGTGAAGTCCTTCAACAGACGCACCTGCACGTGGCGCCGGCCGTTCGAACAGAAGCCGCTGACGGCGGTCTCGACGCCGATGGTCTGCAACGCGTCGGCGGTCAGCGCCGCGACCTCGCACGAGGCCTGCAACAGGGTCACGCCCGAAGCGCCCCACGGGCTGTCACTGGACTGCGACTGGTCGATCATCAACAGGCTGCGCGACCCGCCGCGGGCGCGCACCGCCCGGCGGTGCACGCGAGCGTCCACGGGGTGGCGCAGGCGCTGCGCGAGGCGCGCGCGGATCAGCGCATCGGTGTCGAAGTGATCGCCATCGCGGTGCGTCTGCTGCACCGCGCGGCGCGACGGCGGCGCGAGTTGCAACACCCGGCGCATCGCGGCGCGCAGCGGGTGGGCGTGCAGGTCGATGGGCGGTGCCGCCACCGGGTCGCGTGGCGCCTCGACACGTTCTTCGTAGACCGCGCACCAGTCGGCGCGCAACCGCGCGATCAGGCGGTCCCACTCCGGGTAGCGGTGCAGCGTGGTGACGGGCTCGGCGGGTGGTGCCATCACCGTCTCGCCCGGCAGCGCATCAGCCTCGCGCGGCAACGGCGCTGCGGGCTGCGGCACCGCGGCCGGCTCGGCGGGCCACATCCAGCGGTGGTCGTCGCGGTAGTCCGGCCCCGGTACATACATCCGATCGTTGAACTGCAATCGCATCTGGCCGATGTCGTGGCCGAGCAGCGAGGCCGCGCCACGCAGTTCGTCGGGCCTGCGCAAGGCTAGCGACTGCGTGCCGGCGTCCGCGTAGAACAGCGCGCGGCCCTTCTGCACCCACGGGTGCGGGTCGTCGTAGCCGAGATCGATCAGGCTGCGCGCCAGCCGCAGCATCAGCGCCTCGAAGCCGTCGCCATCCAGCGGCGTCGCGACGTGCAGTGGCGCCCACAGCCGCCGCAGCCCCGGCAAGTCGCGGCACGCCAGCAACTCGGCTCGCGCGTCCTCGAGCAGCGCCAGCAGCGCGCGCGCGATCGGGCCGAGGCCGCGCCCTTCGAACACCGGCGGCGAGTACGCACGGTGGGCGGCGGCATGGGCGGCCGCGGCGCAGTACCAGCGCCACACGCTCGCGCGGTTGGCACCCGGGCGCGACATCGGCAGATAGATCGTGCCGCCGATCAAAAACGGCGCCTGGTCGGCGTAGCGCAGCACGGGCGCGGGCGCCCACAAGGTGCGCAGGTAGCGTTGCAGCGGCTCGCGCATCGACTGGGTCGCGCGCGTGGCCGCATCGCCCGACACCGGCGTGACCATGCTGGGCCACTGACTCGGCATCGCGGCACCCATGCGGTTCAGAACGACGCGTCGAGCGCCGCCTCCAGGGCCTGGCGCGTGCCGTCGTCGTCGGTCAGCGCGTCGACCAGCGCCATGCGGCAGGCGTCGCGCGCGTTCACGCCTTGCGCCACCAGCGAAGCGGCGCGCACCAGCATGCGGGTCGAGGCGCCGTCGTCCAGCCCGTGCCCGCAGAGCCGGCGCGTGCGCACACCGAAGGCGACGATGTCGGCGGCACAGCCGATCTCGACGCCCGACTCGCGCGCGACGATGGCGGCCTCGAGTTCGGGGCTCGGCGTGACGAAGTTCAGCGCACAGAAGCGCTGGCGTGTCGACGGTTTCATCTCGCGCGCGCTCGGGCCCGGGTTGTACGAGACGACGAGCGCGAAGTCCGGGTGCGCGTGCAGCAACTCGTTGCGCGCCGCCAGCGGCAGCATGCGCCGGGTGTCGGTCAGCGGGTGGATCACGATGGTGGTGTCGGCACGCGCCTCGACCAGCTCGTCGAGGTAGCAGATTGCGCCGCTGCGCGCGGCCAGCGTCAGCGGGCCGTCCTGCCAGCGCGTGCCCTCGGCGTCGAGCAGCCAGCGACCGGTCAGGTCGTTGGCACTGAGGTCGTCGTTGCAGGCGACCGTGACGAGCGGGCGCTGCAGCCGCCACGCCATGTGTTCGACGAAGCGCGTCTTGCCGCAGCCCGTCGGGCCCTTCAGCAGCACGGGCAGGCGGCGCGCATAGGCCGACTCGAACAGCGCGATCTCGTTGGCCGAGGGCTGGTAGTAGGGCTCGGCCGCGATCCGCCAGCCCTCGATGCCGAGTGCCATCAGCGGTGCAGCACGGTGCTCTGGTTCGGAATGCCCTCGATCGGCGCCTCGTCGGTGCCCACGGTCTCGCGCGTGAACGCCTCGACGCGGGCGCGCGTGCCCTCGGGGTCGTTGATCCAGTCGCTGTAGAAGTTGTACGGGCACGCGGCCACGCCCTTGTCGCCCTCGCGCGAGTTGATCAGCCCCGTGTAGCCGCGGTGCAGCAGCTTGAACAAGTGGTTCTCGCTCTGACCGTGCTTGCGGAAGTCGCGGATCAGGCTCTTGGACAGCGCCGCGTACTGCACGCCCATCTCTTCCTCGCCGCACTCGCCCAGCGTGCGGCCGTCGAAACCGATGATCGCCGAGTGGCCGAAGTACGAGTACACGCCGTCGAAGCCGGCCGCGTTGGCGACCGCGACATAGGTGTTGTTCGCAAAGGCCATCGCCTTCGAGATCAGGATCTGCTGCTCCTTGGCCGGGTACATGTAGCCCTGGCAGCGCACGATCAGCTCGGCGCCCTTCATCGCGCAGTCGCGCCAGATCTCGGGGTAGTTGCCGTCGTCGCAGATGATCAGGCTGATCTTCATGCCCTTCGGGCCGTCCGACACGTAGGTGCAGTTGCCCGGGTACCAGCCCTCGATCGGCACCCACGGCATGATCTTGCGGTACTTCTGGACGATCTCGCCCTGGTCGTTCATCAGGATCAGCGTGTTGTACGGCGCCTTGTTCGGGTGCTCTTCGTGGCGCTCGCCGGTCAGCGAGAACACTCCCCAGACCTTGGCCTTGCGGCAGGCGGCGGCAAAGATCTCGGTCTCGGCGCCGGGCACGGTCGCCGCGTTCGCGTACATCTCGGCGCTGTCGTACATGATCCCGTGGGTGCTGTACTCGGGGAAGATCACCAGGTCCATGCCGGGCAGGCCGAGTTTCATGCCCTCCACCATCTTTGCAATGTTCTTTGCATTCGCGATGACCTCGGCCTGCGAGTGCAGCCGCGGCATCTTGTAATTGACGACCGCAACGCCGACGGTGTCCTTGCTGCTGGAAATATCGCCGTGGTGCATGGTGAATCCTCGTTGAACCGTGCCGGTGTGGTGGTTCGATTCTGCGATTGCGTGGGCCTCGGCCAATACGTTGATTGACGTAGCATCCGTTGTCCTCACAGCGCACGGTCGTGCACCCTTGCCATGAACCAGTTCAAGGCCTCCCTGGCCTGCCTCGCCTTGCTGCTCGGTGCCACCGCGATGCCGGCTCTGGCGGCCAGCTCGGCGGCCTCGTCCGCGTCCGAAGGCTCGTCGACCTCGGTGGGCAGTTCGTCGGACTCGGTGAAGACCTCGAGCAACGGATCCTCGAAGGGCACGAACGTCGCTGACGGCGACTATCGGGTCATCGAGGTCGCCGCGGTGGCGGATCGGCCCGGCTTCGCGCGCATGACGCTGCAGGCCGTGGTGGACCGCGGCGAGGACGGCGAGTTCTTCCTCTACCTGCCGCAACAGACCGTCGCCCAGAGCGGCCTTGCGGCGGGCCAGACCGTGGCGGCGCGCCAGCGCCCCTACGGGGTCGAGTTCGCGAAGGGCGACACGCGCCAGGCCTTCTTCCTGGTGTTGAGCGACGACTGGTACCGCGACCTGCCATCGCATGCCCTGGTGTTGTGAGCGCCGCGGCTGGCTGATCGGGCTGCTGCTCGCGCTGGGGGGCCTGCTGCCGGGAGGCCCGTGTCACGCGAGCGCGCTGCAGTACTGCGACCACCCGGCCACGCTGAGCGCCGACCAGAAGGACCGCCTGTTCCGCTTCGGCGCCATCATCAAGACCGAGCTCGAGAGCTCCGGCGCGTCACTCGCGCTGGTCTCGCGTTCGGGGCTGGACCTGAGCCGCTTCGGCGTGCGCTACTCGCACGCCGGCTTCAGCCTGAAGGCAAGCCCGAACACGCCGTGGTCGGTGCGGCAGCTCTACTACGCGTGCGACGAAGGCCGGCCGCGGCTCTACGACCAGGGCCTGTCCGGCTTCCTGCTCGGCACCGACAACCCGGCCATCGGCTATGTCTCGGTCGTCTTCGTGCCGCCAGCCGAGGCCGACGAGCTGGAGCGCGCCGCGCTCGACAACGCGCGCGCGCTGCAGCTGCTGAACGCGACGTACAGCGCGAACGCCTATGCCTGGGGCGTGCGCTACCAGAACTGCAACCAGTGGGTGATGGAGCTGCTGGCCACCGCCTGGGGTCGGCTGGACGACGCCGACGCGCCGCGCGCGCAGGCCCAGCGCTGGCTGCATGACGCGGGCTACGCGCCGACCCGCTTCGAGGTGGGCAACCGTGCGCTGATGTGGGTCGGCGCCTTCGTGCCGTGGCTGCACAGCGACGACCACCCGCCGAACGACATCGCCGAGATGGTCTACCGCGTCAGCATGCCGGCGGCCATGGAAGCCTTCGTGCAGGCCAGGCTGCCCGGCGCGACCCGCATCGAGTTCTGCCACACCGACCGCATCGTCGTCGTGCGGCACGGCTGGGCGCCGATCGCCGACGGCTGCCTGCCGCAGGCGCAGGACACCGTGATCCCGCTCAGTGACTGATCATCCAAGGCCGTTTGCCCGGGAACGCCTTGTTCCCGTTCGCGCCGGTCAGCGTCGCACCGCGCTTGCCGCTGGTGCAGCACCCGCAGCCCGCCGGGTGCTTCAACCGTGCGTACTCGCGCGAGCTTTTGGGCTCGTGGCGCGCACGTTCGTTGGTCGCCATCGCGGCACGCGTGCCGCCCGCCATCAGCGCCAGCTGCGGCGCGGCAACGAACACGCGCTCCGAGGCGTGGCCACACGCCGGGCAGGCGGCGGGCTCGTTGCGCTGGCTCAGGCTGCGGATCGCGTCGAAGCCGCCGCAGCCGCTGCACGCGTAGTCGTAAGTCGGCATCGCTCGGCCCTCGTCAGACCACGTCTTGCGACAACGGCATCACGACCGACCCGTCGAGGTGCTTCACCGGCCCGGCCGCGCTCGGGTTGATGTCGAAGTCGAAGATCTGCGTCGGCAGCCACAGCGTCGCGCACGCGTTCGGCACATCCACCACGCCGCTGATGTGGCCCTGCACCGGCGCGGTGCCGAGGATCGAGTAGGCCTGCGCGCCCGAGTAGCCGAACTTCTTCAGGTACTCGATCGCGTTCAGGCAGGCCTGGCGGTAGGCGACGTTGACATCGAGGTAGTACTGCTTGCCGCTCTCGTCGACCGAGATGCCCTCGAAGATCAGGTAGTCGTTGTAGGTGGGCGTGATCGGGCTGGGCTTGAAGATCGGGTTCTTGATGCCGTACTTGGCCATGCCGCCCTTGATCAGCTCGACCCGCATGTGGACCCAGCCGGCCATCTCGATGGCGCCGCAGAAGGTGATCTCGCCGTCGCCCTGGCTGAAGTGCAGGTCGCCGACCGAGAGGCCCGCGCCGTCCACGTAGACCGGGAAGAAGACCTTCGAGCCGCGTGACAGGTCCTTGATGTCGCAGTTGCCGCCGTGCTCGCGCGGCGGCACGGTGCGCGCACCTTCGGCGGCCGCCTTGGCCTTGGCGTCGCCGGTGAGCCGGCCCATGTGCGCGGTGCCGGCCGACGGCGGGTTGGCCAGGCCGCCGGTCGGATTGGTGTCGATCAGCGCCTGCTCGCGGGTGTTCCACAGGTCGAGCATGGGCTTGTCGGGCAGGCAGCCGATCAGGCCGGGGTGGATCAGGCCGGCGTAGCTGACGCCGGGCACGTGGCGCGAGCGCGTGAACATGCCTTCGATGTCCCAGATCGACTTCTGCGCGAGCGGGAAGTGCTCGGTCAGGAAGCCGCCGCCGTTCTTCTTGCTGAAGAAGCCGTTGAAGCCCCACAGGCTGTCGGGCTTGGCGCCGATGTCGAGCAGGTGCACGACGAGCAGGTCGCCGGGCTCGGCGCCTTTGACGCCGACCGGGCCGGAGAGGTAGTGCACCGTGGTCAGGTCGATGTCGCGCACGTCGTCGGCGCTGTCGTTGTTCTGGATGAAGCCGCCGGTCCAGTCGAAGGTCTCGAGCACGAAGTCGTCGCCGGGCTTGACCCAGCACGCCATCGGGATGTCCGGGTGCCAGCGGTTGTGGATGTTCTCGTTCTCGACCGGTGACTTGCTCAGGTCGACCTTGATCAGGGTGTCGGGCATGACGGGCTCCGTGGGGTGGGATCGAGGGACGAAGGGTCGCCAACGGTTTCGCCGCGGTCTGGTCGGCCGCGACAAACCGTGCCGCGACTATGCGGCGCCGCACGGTGGTCGGCACATACGGCAGATCGCGTAGTCAAGCGCAGGCACTGACCGTAAAGCATGATCGACAGCTGGGGCGAGATCGATCGGCGGCTGGAACTGCACTCCATGCGCAAGAGTCTGCTCTGTGCATTGATCGGTATCGCCGTCGCACAAGGCAAGATCGACCTCGATGCTTCTCTCGGATCGCTGGGCATCGACGACGTGCCTCCGGCCCCGAACGACGCGGAGAAGCAGGCCACAGTCCGGCAGCTGCTTCAAGCCCGGTCCGGCGTGTATCACCAGGCCCTGTATGAGACCGAGGGGCAGAAGAAGCGTCGCCCGGCCCGGGGCAGCCATGCATCGGGCACCTTCTGGTACTACAACACCTGGGACTTCAACGTCCTCGGCACTGTCTATGAGCGAGCGGTCGGCCGCTCGATCTTCGAGAGCTTCAGGCAGCACATCGCCGATCCGATCGGCATGCAGGATTTCCGCACACGGGACGGTCGCTACGTGCGCGGTGCCGACTCCATGCACCCGGCCTACCCATTCCACATGAGCGCCCGCGATCTGGCGCGGTTCGGCTTGCTCTTCCTGCGCTCGGGCCGTTGGCAGGACAGCACCATCGTCCCTTCAGCCTGGGTCAGGGAGAGCACGGCCGCCTGGTCCGAAACCCATCTCCGTTCGGGCTACGGCTACATGTGGTGGACCGGCTTTCCGGAGCGGCGCGTGGGCATCATGAATCTATCGCCTGGCGGCTATTGGGCAGACGGTCACAACGGTCAGTATGTCGTCGTCGATCCGGTGAACGATCTCGTCGTCGTTCACCAGACCGACACCGGCAAGGTCAACGAACGCCGGATGGGTCATCTGATGTGGCTGATCTTGACCGCCGCACGTGCCATCGACCCGGGCCAGGATCCCGCGCGGGCAAGGACGTGAACCTGCTTCGCGCGGCGTTCGCCTCTCGCATGGCTGGCGATGCTCTCCCTGGCGGCCGATGCCGCGATTGACGGCAGGCGCAAAGCAAAAGGCCGGCGTCGGCAACCCGTGCCAACGCCGGCCAGAAGCAAAGTTCAGGTCAGAGCGCTGCGTCCTTGAGCTTCTTCAGTGCGCGCGTCTTGATCTTGACCGTTGCCGGCTTGGCGGCAAAAACGCGTTCCACCTTCGTGAACGGGTCGATCCCCGTGCGCTTCTTCTTCGCCGGCACGTTGATGACGTTCACCTTCAGCAAGCCGGGCAGCGTGAAGGAGCCGAGCCCCTTCTTGTGCACCGACGCGAGCATCGTGGCTTCCAGCGAGGCGATGACGGCCTTCACCGCCTTGGCCTCAACGGCCGAGATGTCGGCCAGGTGAGCGATCAGGCTCGTCCGGTTGAACGCACTCTTGATGGGCTTGAGAGTGTCCGGCGCCTTCGCAGGTGCCGCCACCTTGCCGGCCTTCTTTGCAGGAGCAGTCGTTTTCGCTGCCTTGGTCACGGGCGCGGCCTTCTTGGCCGGCACCTTGGTCGTCGTCTTCTTAGCAGTTGCCATGGGGTCTGGTGTCCTCAGAGAAATAGAAGTGCCCGCAGTGTGCGGGCCGCTGCATTTTAGGCGCAGGCGGCTGGGTGACGTCGGCGATCAATAGTGCATCCAGGCAGCGACGCCGACCAGGATGCCGACGCCACTCACGCCGAACACGAGCTTCTCGAGCCAGCGCTTCTTGGTCAGCAGCGCGATCGCGGCCATGGCGATCGCGATCTGAAGCGCCGTCGTCGCCTGTGCCCAGCGGTGGTGCTGGTGCATCTGCTCAGCGCTCTTGTCGTCCCAGTCTTTGGATGCCGCCTCGAGCTTCTCTGCCTCGGTCTTGATCTCGGCCTTCTCGTTCTTGTAGCGCTTGACTTCGTCGGCGTAGAAGGCCTTGCGCGGCTCGGGCGCCAGCTCCAGCGCGAGTTCGCTGAGGTTCTGCTTGCTGCTCTTGGACTGGTAGTAATTCCATTGGTTCGACGCCTCGGTCTTCTTGATCGCGGCATCGTTCTTGTAGAGGCCGGCATTGGCCTGCGTCGCGCCACCCATATACGCGAAGATTGCGCCGACGGTGGCCAGGATGGCGGTCACGACCGCCAGCTGGCCGGCCATCCCCTTGGGGTCGTGTTCCGCCGCGTGTTCGAGCTCGTGGTCGTGTGGGCCGTGAACGTGAAAGCCGCCTTCTGACATCTCAATCTCCTCGGGTGTTGTTGTAGGTGACGAAACTGAATCCGGGTCGGTCCTCGCGCGAATGCTCGACGAACCGGGAGCGGTCCCAATGCGGGAAGAAGGTGTCGCCGTCGAGATCGGCGTCGATCTCGGTGAGCACGAGTTCGTCGGCCTGCGGCAAGGCGAGCACGTAGATTTCTGCGCCGCCGATCACGAAAGCCTTCGGGGCATCGGCGAGCAAGGCCAGCGCCGCGTCGAGCGACGCGACGACCTCGGCACCATCGGCGCGCCACGCCGCATTGCGCGTGATGACGAGATTGCGTCGCCCCGGCAGCGGACGAAATCGCGCCGGCAGTGAATCCCAGGTCTTGCGGCCCATGATGACCGGGCAGCCCATCGTGACGCGGCGAAAGTGCTTCTGGTCCTCGGGCTCGTGCCAGAGCAGGCCGCCAGCCTTGCCGATGGCGCCGTTGCGGGGGACGGCGGCGATCAGGGCGAGCTTGGGACGCGGGGCAGGCAAATTCATCCACGCGATTGTGGCAGCGCCCACCGACGGTCACGACAACGAGGCCGCTTCCTTCCCGTTCGCGAAATGCTGGCGCATCAGCGCTTGCGCGCGCTCGCCGTTGCGCGCTTTCAGCGCCGCCATGATCTGACGATGCTCCTTCAGTGACGCCTCCAGCCGGCCCTGCTTGAACAGCGAGTGGTGGCGGTTGAGCTTCATCACCTTGCGCAGATCGGCAACCAGCTGGTTGCGCCAGCGGTTGTCGGCGACCTCCAGCAGCTTCATGTGGAAGCGCTCGTTCGCGGCGAAGAAGCGGTCGCGGTCGGCGACCTGGTCTTCGAGTTCCTGGTGCAACGCGAGCAGTTCGGCGATCTGCCCGGCGCTCGCGGTCCGGGCCACCACCATTGCGGCATCGCTCTCCAGCAGCGCAAGCAGGTGGTAGACCTCGGCCAGGTCACGCTCGGACACCTCGGTGACGTAGGCGCCGCGCCGCAGCTTCATCGTCACCAGGCCTTCGGCCGCGAGCACCTTCAGCGCCTCGCGCAACGGGGTGCGGCTGATGCCGTATTCGGCGGCGAGGGCCTGCTCGTCGATCCAGCTGCCGGGGTGCAGCGTGTGCGCGAGGATGCGGCTGCGCAGGCGCTCCGCGACCTGTTCGTAGAGCGCGCTCTCGCGCAGCGGCGTGCCGCGGGCCGCAGCAGCGCCGGATCGGGAAATTTCTGGAAGAAGAGTCGCCATGCGCGCCAATCTGCCCATAGAATTCAATTTTGAATTATGCGTCCGAGACGCTGACGCCGTCCAGTTCTATTCTTGGGGGTGGCGTCGCCTCGGGAGGAAGCACCATGTCGGATGACCAAACCCTGAATTCGGACTCGCTGGCGGCCTGGCACAAGGCGGCAGCGAAGTCGGCGCCCGGTGGCGACGCAGGCGCGTTGACCTGGATTACGCCCGAGGGCATCCCTGTCAAGCCGCTCTACACCGCGGCCGATCTGAAGGGGCTGCAATACACCGACACGCTGCCCGGCTTCGCGCCTTTCGTGCGCGGCCCGCAGGCGACGATGTACGCGGTGCGGCCGTGGACGATCCGGCAGTACGCCGGCTTCTCGACCGCCGAGGCCTCGAACGATTTCTACCGCAAGGCGCTCGCCGCCGGCGCGCAGGGCGTCAGCGTCGCGTTCGACCTGGCCACGCACCGCGGCTACGACAGCGACCACCCGCGCGTGACCGGCGACGTCGGCAAGGCGGGTGTGGCGATCGACTCGGTGGAGGACATGAAGATCCTGTTCAACGGCATCCCGCTCGACACCGTGAGCGTGAGCATGACGATGAACGGCGCGGTGCTGCCGGTGCTGGCGGGCTATGTGGTCGCGGCCGAAGAGCAGGGCGTGTCGCAAGACCAACTCAGTGGGACGATCCAGAACGACATCCTGAAGGAGTTCATGGTTCGCAACACCTACATCTTCCCGCCCGAGCCGAGCATGCGGGCGATCGGCGACATCATCGAGTACACGGCGAAGAACATGCCGAAGTTCAACTCGATCAGCATCAGCGGCTATCACATGCAGGAGGCCGGTGCGAACCAGGCGCTCGAACTCGCATTCACGCTGGCCGATGGCCGCGAGTACGTGAAGGCCGCGCTCGCCAAGGGCCTGGATGTGGACGAGTTCGCCGGCCGGCTCAGCTTCTTCTGGGCGATCGGCATGAACTTCTATCTGGAAGTGGCCAAGATGCGCGCCGCGCGGCTGCTGTGGTGGAAGATCATGACCGCGTTCAATGCGAAGAACCCGAAGAGCCTGATGCTGCGCACGCATTGCCAGACCTCGGGTTGGTCGCTGACGGAACAAGACCCGTACAACAACGTCGTACGCACCACGATCGAGGCGATGGCCGCGGTGTTCGGCGGCACGCAGTCACTGCACACCAATGCGCTCGACGAAGCGATCGCGCTGCCGACCGAGTTCAGCGCGC
>JBDUAG010000329.1:0-4925 GCA_040004785.1 Burkholderiales bacterium
GCGTGCCGCAGAACTTGCGGTACGAGAGCTCGCTCTGGCGCAGCCGCCAGTCCCAATAGAAGCGCGGCGCCGGGTTGCGCGCGGCGAACTCGAACGCGACCCGATCGACGGCGACGAAGCCCAGCCCCGGGGGCACCATCAGCCCCTTCTGGCTCGCGCCGAGCACGACGTTGGCGCGCAAGTCGTCCATGTCGAACGGTGCCGCGCCGAGCGAGGCGACGACATCGACGACGAACAGCGCCGGGTGCTTCGCCGCATCGATGGCGGCGCGGATCGCGCGCAGGTCGCTGCTGATGCCGCTGGCGGTGTCGGTGTGGACCGCGAACACGGCGACGATCTCGTGCGCGGTGTCGGCGCGCAGCGCGGCCTCGATCACGGCCGGGGCTATCGGCTGGCCTTCGATCCACTCGGTGCGGATCACACGCGCGCCGAACGCCTCGGCCTGCACCGACCAGCCTTCGGAGAAATGGCCGGTGCCGGGAATCAGCAGCGCGCTGCCGGGCTGGACGAGGTTGGCGATCACCGCCTCCCACGCGCCGTGGCCGTTGGTCGCATACATGAACACGTCCGAGTCGGTGTGCAGCAGGCGCTTCAGGCCGGCTTCGCAGGCGGCGATGGTGGCGTCCACGCGCGGGTCGGCCAGGTCCATCGGCTGGCGGCTCATCGCGTGCAGCACCTCGTCGGGCACGCGGCTCGGGCCGGGCGAATGCAGGAAGCGGTGGCCGGGGATGCGGGTCGTTCGGGTCATGGCGCGATGCTAGTTCACCCCGTTCTCCGACCCCGGCCGTATCACCCCGCATCAACTCGGGAGCACCCATGATTCACCGCCTGATTCGTCTCACCGCACTGTGCTGCGCGGCCATCGCGCTGCCCGCCGTCGCACAACCTGCACCCGAGCGCGCGCCGCTTGCGCCGCGCCTCGTGATCGCTTCACCGGCCGAGGCGCCGGTCACGCTGCGCAGCGTGCGCGTGCGCACCGAGATCAACGGCCGCAGCGCGCAGACCGAGATCGAGCTGACCTTCTACAACCCGAACGCGCGCCAGCTCGAAGGCGAGCTGCAGTTCCCGTTGCAGGAAGGGCAAACGGTCGTCGGCATGGCGATGGACGTGAACGGCGTGCTGCGCGAGGCGGTGCCGGTCGAGAAGGCGCGCGGCGAGGCGGTGTTCGAGGACGTGACGCGCACGCGCATCGACCCTGCGCTGCTCTCGCTCACGCAGGGCGACAACTACAAATTGCGCGTCTACCCCTTGATGCCGCGCAGCGAGAAGGTGGTGGTGCTGCGCATCGCCGAGTGGCTGGCGCCGCGCGCCGGGCGCGTCGCGTACCGGTTGCCGCTGGATTACGGCCGGCTGGCGGCGTTCTCCGCCAGCGTGCAGGCGTCGGGCGTGGCGGCTCGGCCAGTCGCGCTGGCACGAGGCTTCGCGGTGTCCGCCTTCGCAGCCGCCGGCAGCGGCTACCGCTTCGACGTGTCACTCACCGACACGACGCTGAGCGGCGCCGTCGAGGTCGAACTCGTGCCCGCCACCGGCGGCAGCGTGACGACGCAGCGCGTCGACGGTCATGCCTACTTCCTGGCGCAACTGCCGCTCGCCGCACAGAGCGCGCCGCGGGCCTTGCCGCGCACCGTCACGCTGGCGTGGGATGCCTCCGGTTCGGGCGCGCAGCGCGATCACGATCGCGAGCTTGCGCTGCTCGACGCCTACTTCGCGAAGGCGCGCAACATCGAGGTGCGGCTGGTGCGCCTGCGCGATGCGGCCGAGGCGGCGCAGCGATTCGAGGTGAAGAACGGCGACTGGCGCACGCTGCGTGCGGCGCTGACGGCAATGGTCTACGACGGCGCCACCAACCTCGGCGCGCTCGTGCCCGACGTCGACACGGGCGAGGTGCTGCTGTTCTCCGACGGGCTGTCAAATTTTGGCGCGCAGCGCTTCGTGCCGGGCAATCAACCCGTCTACGTCCTCTCGGCCGCGCAGCGCACCGACAGCGCTCGGCTGCGCGACATCGCCGAGCGCTCCGGTGGGCGCTATATCGATCTGCTGGGCAATTCAGCGCAGGCCGCCAGCGAGACGCTGCTGCGCGCCACCACCCGCGTGATCGCGATCGAGGCGGACGGCGCGACGCAGCTCGTAGCCGCCTCGATCTACCCGAACGATGGCGCGCTGAGCCTGGCCGGCGAGGTGACGCAGGCAAGCGCCACCGTGCGCGTTGTCGTGCAGCACCCCGACGGCCGCCAGCAGACGCAGAGCCTGGCGGTGAACGCGGCCCGCGACGCCGGCACGCTCGCCGCGCAGGCCTGGGCGCGGCTGAAGATCGCCTCGCTCGACGGCGAGTACGCGGTCCACCGCGCCGAGATCCGCCGCATCGGGCTGGCGCATTCGATCGTCACGCGCGACACCTCGCTGATCATCCTCGACCGCGCGCAGGACTACGCGCGGCACGGCATCACGCCGCCGCCCGAGCTGGCCGCGGAAGTCGCGCTGCTGCGCGAGCGCACGCTGCAGGCCGAACGCAGCGGCGCCGAGGCGCAGCTGGAACGCGTCGTGAAGCTGTTCGAGGCCAAGCAGGCCTGGTGGCAGCGCGAGTTCCCGAAAGACGCGCCGCCGAAGGCCGAGCTGAGCAAGGTCGCGAGCGAGGCCGATGCGTCGTCGGCGGGCGCGCTGCGCGAGCGCCGGGCCAGCGACCGGAGCGAGCTGGTGGCGTCGTCGTCGCGCGCAGCGGCGGCACCGGCACGGGCACCGGCTCCAGCGCCGGCGGGCGCCATCGCGCCCTTGCAGGCCGCTGCCAAGTCGATCGGCGCGCCAACCAGTGACGTCCCGGCGACGGTGATCCGCCTGCGCGCCGCCGTCAGCGACGCGCCCTACCTCGCGCGGCTGCGTGCCGTGGCGGCCGACGAAATCTACCGCCACTACCTCGACGAGCGCGCGGCCTACGCGAACAGCACCGCGTTCATCCTCGATGTGGCCGATCTGATGTTCGAGCGCGGCCAGCCGCTGCTCGCGACGCGCGTGCTTTCCAACCTCGCCGAGATGGATCTGGAGAACCGCCAGGTGCTGCGCATCCTCGCGGCGCGACTGGTGCAGGCGAACCGCCCCGACCTCGCGCTGCCGGTGTTGCGCCAGGTGCTGGTGCTCGCGCCCGACGAGCCGCAATCGCAGCGCGATCTGGGCCTCGCGCTCGCGGCCGCCGGCCAGCCGCAGGCGGCTATCGAGGCGCTGTATGACGTGGCACGCCACCAGTGGCCGCGCTTCCCCGAGATCGAGCTGATCGCGCTCGCGGAGATGAACGCGATCATCGCGACCACGACCGCGCCGCTGAACACCGCGCGCATCGACCCGCGCCTGTTGAAGAACCTGCCGCTGGACCTGCGCGCGACGCTGAGCTGGGACGCCGACAACACCGACATCGACCTGTGGGTCACCGACCCGAACGGCGAGCGCGCGTACTACGGCAACCCGCTCACCTTTCAGGGCGGCCGCGTGTCAAAGGACATCACCAGCGGCTACGGCCCGGAGGAGTTTTCGCTGAAGCACGCCAAGCCGGGCAAGTACATCGTGCAGGCGCAGTTCTACGGCCACCGCCAGCAGATCGTCTCGGGCGCGACGACGATCCAGCTGGCGCTGACCACGGGCTTCGGCACGCCGCAACAGAAGCAGCAGGGCGTGACCTTGCGCCTGAAGGACCGCAAGGACCAGGTCTTCGTCGGCGAGTTCATCGTGGATTGATCATCGCAAGAAGGGTTGAACGACGCGCGCGAGCTTGCCGAACTGGCTCGCGATCTCCTCCTCGCGCACCGCGCCATAGCCGAGCAGCAGGCCCTTGCCCGCGGTGTTCGGGCGCATCGAATACAGCGACAGCGGCCGCGTCGTCACGCCCGCGCGCAGCGCCTGCTGCACCACCGCGCGGTCGTCGATGTGCGGTGGCAGGCCGAGCACCAGGTGCAGCCCGGCATCGCCGCCGATCACGGGCAGGCTGCCGCCGAAGTGCTTGGTGATCGCGGCGATCAGCGCGTCGTGGCGTGCGCTGTAGACCGCGCGCATCTTGCGGATGTGGCTCGCGTAGTGGCCCTCGGCGAGAAAGCGCGCGAGCACCGCCTGTTGCAGCGTCTGGCCTTCGCGGTAGAGCTCGTTGAGGGCGCGTGCAAAAGCCTCGACCAGATCCGGCGGCAGCACCAGATAGGCCAGGCGCAGCGCCGGGAACAGCGTCTTCGAGAAGGTGCCGAGGTAGATCACGCGGCCGTGCTCGTCCAGCCCCTGCAGCGCGGGCAGCGGGCGCGCGCCGTAGCGGAACTCGCTGTCGTAGTCGTCCTCGACGACCCAGACGCCATGCACCGCGGCGTATTCGAGCAATTGCCGGCGCCGGCCGTGGCTCATCAGCGCGCCAGTCGGGTACTGGTGCGAGGGTGAGACGAACATCGCTTTCGGCGGCTCGCGCAGCTGCTGCGGTGTCGGCGCCATGCCCTCGGCGTCGATGCCGACCGGCACCAGCCTCAGCCCCATCGCGCGGAACACGCTGCGCGCGCCCCAGTAGCCAGGGTCCTCGAGCCAGACCGCGTCGCCCGGGTCGGCCAGCAGTTGCGCGACGAGGTGCAGCGACTGCTGCGTGCCGCTCGTGATTACGACCTGCTCGGGTGCGCACGCCACGCCGCGCGTGCCTTGCAGGTAGGCGGCCACGGCCTCGCGCAGGCCGGCGTCGCCGTGGCCGGTGGCGTAGCTGAGCTGCTGCGGCGTGGCGGTGCGCCAGAGCTTGGCTTGCAGCCGGCTCCAGACCTGCGCCGGGAACATCCGCACCTCCGGCACGCCGGGCGTGAACGCGCCCCATTGCAGCCGGCCGGCGCCGGCTTCGTCGACGAGCTGGCCGCCGCGCGTGGAGAGCAGAGGCGCCCGCGCCGGCACCCGGGCCGCGGGTGCCGCGCGGTCCACCAGCC
>JBDUAG010000330.1:0-4907 GCA_040004785.1 Burkholderiales bacterium
CCAAGGTCGCGCGCTTCTCCGACGGCGAGGTCGACGTCGAGATCGAGCAGAACGTCCGCGCCCGCGACATCTTCGTCGTCCAGTCGACCTGCGCGCCGACGAACGAGAACCTGATGGAGCTGTGCATCATGGTCGATGCACTCAAGCGCGCCTCGGCGCGTCGCGTCACCGCAGTGATCCCGTATTTCGGCTACGCGCGCCAGGATCGCCGGCCGCGCTCCACGCGCGTGCCGATCAGCGCCAAGGTCGTGGCCAACATGCTCGAGGCCGTGGGTGTCGAGCGCTTGCTGACGATGGACCTGCACGCCGACCAGATCCAGGGCTTCTTCAACATCCCGGTCGACAACATCTACGCCTCGCCGGTGCTCCTGTCCGACCTGCAGAGCAAGCGCTACGACGACCTCGTGGTCGTCTCTCCCGACGTCGGCGGCGTGGTGCGCGCCCGTGCGCTGGCCAAGCAGCTGAATTGCGACCTGGCGATCATCGACAAGCGGCGCCCGAAGGCGAACGTCTCCGAGGTGATGAACGTGATCGGCGACATCGACGGCCGCACCTGCGTCATCATGGACGACATGACCGACACCGCCGGCACGCTGGTCAAGGCGGCCGAAGTGCTGAAGGAGCGCGGCGCGAAGCGCGTCTACGCCTACTGCACGCACGCGGTGTTCTCCGGCCCTGCGGTCGAGCGCATCAAGGGTTCGCAGCTGGACGAGGTCGTCATCACCAACACCATCCCACAGAGCGCGGAAGTCAAGAGTTGCAAGAAGGTGCGCGAGCTGTCGGTCGCGTTCCTGTTTGCCGAAACCATCCGGCGCATTTCCGACGGCGAGTCGGTCACGTCACTGTTCGCGGAGCAGAACGCGAACTTTTAAGCACCTGAGCGAGCCCCGTCGGGGTTTGCACGGCAGAGACCTCGTGTCTCGTTACTACCGAAGAGCCTGGTCGCGGGCCTTCAATTTTTGGAGCTTCATATGAAATTCGTCGCTTATGAGCGCACGCTGCAGGGGACCGGAGCGAGCCGCCGCCTGCGCAACGCGCAAAAGGTACCTGGCATCGTTTATGGCGCAGGCACCCCGTCCATGATCGAACTCGATCACAACGCTCTGTTCTTCGCGCTGAAGAAAGAGGCCTTCCACTCGTCGCTGCTCGAGATGGAACTCGCCGGCAAGACCGAACAGGTGTTGCTGCGTGACTACCAGATGCACCCGTTCCGTCCGATCGTGCTGCACATCGACTTCCAGCGCGTTGATGCCACGACCAAAGTCGTGAAGAAGGTGCCGCTGCACTTCGTCAACGAAGAGAATTCGCCCGCCGTCAAGACCGACAGCTGCGTCGTGAACCATGTCATCACCGAGCTGCGCATCTCGTGCCTCGCCTCGCAACTGCCTGAGTTCCTGACCATCGATCTGGGCGCCCTCGCAAAGGGCCAGACCCTGCACGTCAACGACATCAAGCTCGCCGACGGCATCAAGGTCATGACGCAGGGCAAGCCGAACCCGGTGATCGTCTCGGTTTCGGCACAAGCCGCCGAAGAAGAAGTGGTCGCACCGGTGGTCGTTGCCGCGCCGGCCGAGAAGACCAAGGCCAAGAAGACCGAGAAGCAGAACAAGAAGTAGAAGCCACCCTCCTGGCTTCGCAAAACAAGGCCGGTTGGAGCGAGAGCTCCGACCGGCTTTTCTTTTGGTTCGAGCCAGTCAAATCGCGGCTCCGGCCCAAACTCAATAATTCGGGTTATCCCTCTTTCGCGCCTCGCCGCCTCACGGTTGAAATACCAATCGTTTGCGTAAACGATTACGTAAACGATTACGTATCGCGACCTCCACTACTTCGTCGCGCATCCACACCTCGAGGAGACATCGAACATGACAACCCGCTTCACTCGCCGCGCCGCCGCCGTGGCCGCAGCCCTGGCCTTGCTGATTCCCGCCGCGCAGGCTCAAAATGCCAAGCCGCGCGTCGGCCTGGTCATGAAGTCGTTGGCCAACGAGTTCTTCAAGAACATGACCGAAGGCGCACTGGCCTACGAGAAGAAGCGCGGTGACTTCGAGCTGAAGGCCGTCGGCATGCAGTCGGAAACCGACTTCGATGCCCAGACCGCTGCCGTCGAAAACTTCATCACGCAGAAGTACGACGTGATCGTGATCGCGCCGGCCGACTCGCGCGCCATGGTCGCGCCGATCGCCAAGGCCCTGAAGGCCGGAATCACGGTCGTGAACTTCGACGTCGCGCTCGACCCGGCGGCGATGAAGAAGGCCGGCCTGGACCTGGCCTTCGTCGGGCCGGACAATCGCGGTGGCGCCAAGCTGGCCGGCGACGAACTGGCCAAGGCCCTGGGCCCAGGCGCCAAGATCGTCATCATCGAAGGCAACCCCGGTGCCGACAACGCGCTGCAGCGCAAGCTGGGTTTCGAAGACGCCGCGAAGGCCGGCAAGCTGACCATCGTCGCCTCGCAGACCGCGCACTGGGAAACCGAAGAGGCCAACGCCGTGTTCACCAACATCCTGACCGCCAACCCGGACATCAAGGGCGTGATGGTCGCCAACGACTCGATGGCGCTGGGCGTGGCCAAGGCGATCGACGCGGCCGGCAAGTCGGGGCAGATCAAGGTCGTCGGCTTCGACAACATCCCGGCGATCCGCCCGCTGGTCAAGCAGGGCAAGGTGCTGGCGACGGTCGACCAGTTCGGCACCGACATGGCGGCCAACGCGATCGACATCGGCATCAAGTCGCGCAAGGAGAACAAGCCGCTCAAGGGCTGGGTCAAGACGCCCATCGAGCTGGTCACCGCGAAGAACCTCAAGTAGGAAGCGGTCCGGGCTCGACCATGAATCCATCTGACCAAGGTACCGCGGCGCTCGAGCTTCAAGGGCTCACGCGCCGCTATCCCGGTGTCGTTGCGCTCGACGGCGTGGACCTCACACTGCAGCGCGGCGAGGTGCACGCGCTCGCCGGCGAGAACGGCGCGGGCAAGTCGAGCCTGATCAAGATCCTGTGCGGCGCAGACCGGGCCGATGGCGGGCAGATGCGGCTGTTCGGCGAGCTCTATGCGCCGCACAGCCCGCTGGACGCGATGCGCGCCGGCATCCGCGTCGTGCATCAGGAACTGCACATGCTCGACGAGCTGTCGGTGGCGGAGAACCTGCAGTTCGAACAGCTGCCGCGCACCCGCCTCGGCCTGCTCGACCGGAGGGCCATGGAGCTGCGCGCGCGCGAGCTGCTCGCGCTGGTCGGTCTCGACGACCTGACGCCGTCCACGCGCGTCGCGGGCCTGGGCATGGCGCAGCGCCAGCTGATCGAGATCGCCAAAGCCTTGTCGAGCCAGAGCCGCATCGTGATCATGGACGAGCCGACGGCGACGCTCACGCCGCGCGAAACCGACCGCCTGCTGCAGATCATTCGCCAGCTGCGCGACAGTGGCGTCACCGTGGTGTTCGTCTCGCATCACCTGCAGGAGTTGTTCGAGGTGTGCGACCGCGTCACCGTGCTGCGCAACGGCCGCAAGGTCGCGACCCAGCCGATGGCCGGCACCAGCACCGATGAGCTCGTGCGCCTGATGGTGGGACGCGACCTGGCCGAACGCGCCCATCGTCAAGCGCCCGCGCTGGACCCGCATCGTGCACCGGCCTTGCGTGTCCAGGGCTTGCGGTATCGAGGTCAGCGCGGCAGTGCCGCGCTCGACTTCAGCCTGCGCTACGGCGAGATCGTCGGGCTGGCCGGCCTGGTGGGCTCGGGGCGAACTGAGACCGTCCGTGCGATCTTCGGTGCCGATCCTGTCGACGCAGGTCAGGTCTTCCGCGACGATCGCGCGGTGCGCATCGCCAGCCCGAAGGATGCGCTGGCCGAGGGCATCTGCCTGGTCACCGAGAACCGCAAGGACGAAGGCCTGATCCTCGACATGCCGATCCGCGCCAACATCAGCCTGGCCAGCCTCGGCTCGGTGTCGCGCTCGGGGCTGATGCAGGCCGACGCGGAAGCCGCGGCATCGCGCCGCATGGTGTCGGAGCTGCAGATCCGGCTCGCGTCGATCCAGCAACCGGTGCGCGAGCTCTCCGGCGGCAACCAGCAGAAGGTCGTGCTCGGCAAATGGCTGCTGCGCGAACCGAAGGTCCTGCTGCTCGACGAACCCACCCGCGGCGTCGATGTCGGCGCCAAGGCCGAGATCCACGCGCTGCTCGAGCGCATGGCGGCCGATGGGCTGGCGGTGCTCGTGGTGTCGTCCGACCTGCGCGAGCTGATGAGCTTGTGCGACCGCATGCTGGTGATGAGCCGCGGCGTGCTGGTCGGCGAAGTGGCACGCGAGCAGTTCGACGAGGAAGCCATTCTTGCGCTGGCCTATCAGGAATACATGCGCGCTGCCGGCCCTGTAGATGCCGTGGCCGCTTGACAGCAGGTTGAACCCATGACGACTCCGACCACGTCCACGATGACCCCCGCCACCCGCGCCTCAGTGCGCCACAAGACCCAGACCGTGCTGCGCGAAGCCGGCATCGGCGTCGCGCTGGTGTGCCTGGTCGCGGTGTTCGCGCTGCTGTCGCCGATCTTTCTGACCCCGAACAACATCACCAACATCTTCACGCAGATCTCGATCAACGTGATCCTGGCCGTGGGCATGACCTTCGTGATCCTGATCGGCGGCATCGATCTGTCGGTTGGCTCCGTGATGGCGTTCTGCGCCGTGGTCGCCGGAACGGTGCTGAAGCTGGAGACGCTCGATGCGGGCATGGCGATCGGCCTGGCGCTGTTGGCCAGCATCGCGGTCGGCGCGCTTTGCGGCCTGGCGAACGGCGCGGTGTCGGCGTTCTGGGCGATTCCGTCGTTCATCGTCACCTTGGGCATGCTCAACATCGCCCGGGGTGCCGCGCTGCAATGGACGCAGGCGCGTTCGATCTACGAGTTCCCGGATGCGT
>JBDUAG010000331.1:0-4901 GCA_040004785.1 Burkholderiales bacterium
TCGCGCTCGGCCATCCGCTCGGCGCGTCCGGCACCAAGCTGATGACGACGCTGGTTCATGCGCTGCACGCACACGGCGGCCGCTACGGCCTGCAGACGATGTGCGAGGGCGGCGGCATGGCCAACGTCACGATCATCGAGCGCTTGTAGGCGCGTCGATGGGCGACGCTGCCATCGACGTATCGCCGGTGCGTTTCGAACGCGACGGCGAGGTCGCGATCCTCACGCTCGCGAACCCGGCGCGTTTGAACCCGCTCGGCATCGGGCTGCAGCAGCGCCTGCGCACGCTGCTGAGCGAGATTCGTGACGACCGCGGCGTTCGCGCTGTCGTGCTGACCGGCGAGGGCAAGGGCTTCTGCGTGGGTGCCGATCTGTCGGCGATGGGTCCGGTGTCCGAGGGCGACGCGCACAGCCTCGGCGAACGCACCGCCGACATGATGCGGACCTTGTCGAACCGGCTGATCCTCGACCTGCGCGAGCTGCCGGTGCCGGTGGTGTGCGCGGTCAACGGTGCGTGCGCCGGCGCCGGTGTCGGCCTCGCGCTCGCGGCCGACGTGGTGCTGATGGCGCGTTCGGCCTACTTCTACCTGCCCTTCCTTCCGAAGCTCGGCATCGTGCCGGACCTCGGCAGCACCTGGTTCCTCGAGCGCTTCGCCGGCCGTGGCCGCGCGCTCGCGCTGAGCCTGCTCGGTGACCGCCTCGGCGCCGAGCGCGCGGTGCAGTGGGGTCTGGCCTGGGACACGGTCGACGACGCGGCGCTGCGCGCGCAGGCGCTCGCGCTGGCGCAGCGGCTCGCGGCGCTGCCGGCGCATGCGGCCATCGAAGCGCGGCGTGCCTTCGATGCCGCGGCGGCGAACACGCTGCCTGAGCAACTCGCGTACGAAGCCGAGCGCCAGCGCGTGCTGCTGGACTTGCCGAGCTTTGTCGAAGGTGTCGCGGCGTTCAGCGAGAAGCGCGAGCCGCGCTTTCCGGGGCGCTGATGCTGGCGTCGAATCCCTTCGTCTGAGCGTTGAAGGAGTCATTCATGGCCGGTCCGCTCTCGGGCGTCAAGGTGGTCGAGATGGCCGGCCTCGGGCCGGGGCCGTTCTGCGCGATGCTGATGGCCGACCTCGGCGCCGACGTGCTGCGCATCGCCAGGCCCGGCGTGCCGGTCGATCCGAACGACATCACGACCCGCAGCCGGCGCCAGGTGG
Source organism: Burkholderiales bacterium (assembly GCA_040004785.1). GTDB lineage: Bacteria > Pseudomonadota > Gammaproteobacteria > Burkholderiales > Burkholderiaceae_C > LMDS01. Next base: position 1,193 of record JBDUAG010000331.1, read on the forward strand.
GCCTCGACCTGCGCAGCGACGATGGATCGGCCGCGGCGCTCGCGTTCATCGGACGCGCGGACCTGCTGATCGAAGGCTTTCGGCCCGGCGTGATGGAGCGCCTCGGCCTCGGCCCCGAGCCGTGCCTGGCGAACAACCCGAGGCTGGTCTACGGCCGCATGACCGGCTGGGGCCAGCACGGGCCGCTTGCGCACGCGGCCGGTCACGACATCAACTACATCGCCATCAGCGGCGCACTGCATGCGATCGGCCGCGCTGGCGAGGCGCCGGTGCCACCCCTCAACTACCTCGGCGACTTCGGCGGCGGCGGCATGCTGCTCGCGGTCGGCCTGCTCGCCGCGTTGCACGAGGCCGGCCGCTCCGGGCGCGGGCAGGTGATCGACGCGGCGATGACCGACGGCTCGGCCTTGCTCTCGGCCTTCATGTACGGCTTCAAGGCGGCCGGGCAGTGGAGCAACAACCGTGGCGAGAACCTGCTCGACGGCGGCGCGCATTTCTACGACACCTATGCCTGCGCCGACGGCAAGTTCGTCGCGATCGGCGCGATCGAGCCGCAGTTCTACGCCGAGCTGCGCGAGCGCTGCGGCATCCAGGATCCGCTGTTCGACGACCAGCGCGACCCGGCGCGCTGGCCGCTGCTGAAGCGGCGCCTTGCGGACATCTTCCGCACCCGCACGCGCGACGAGTGGTGCAGCTTGCTCGAAGGCACCGATGCCTGCTTCGCGCCGGTGCTCGACTGGGACGAAGCGCCCCTGCACGCGCACAACCGCGCGCGCGGCACCTTCGTCACGGCGCACGGCGTGGTGCAACCCGCGCCGGCGCCGCGCTTCTCGCGCACCGCGGCGGCGGCGCCAACGCCGCCGATCGATGTATCGATCGCGCAGGCGATGGTCGACTGGGGATTGCCGAGCGCCGCCGCCGACAGCGAGCCGCGCCCTGACTGAGCCGCTCCCTGGAGAAATTCGACATGCCCTTGCAGACCAACCGCTCGTGGTGCAACGAAGAGCTGACCGCGCTGCGCGACTCGGCGATCCGTTTCATCGAGACCGAGATGCAGCCGCAGGACGACGCCGCGCGCCAGCGCGGCCACGTCGGCCATGCGCTGTGGCGCCGTGCCGGCGAACTCGGCTTCCTGTGCTCTGACATCCCCGACGCCTATGGCGGCGCCGGCGGCGACTTCCGCCACGAGGCCGTGTTCTATGAAGAGATGGCGCGCCGCGGGTTGACCGGCATGAGCCCGTCGGTGCACAGCATCGTCGCGCACTACGTCCTGAACCACGGGACCGAGGCGCAGCGCCAGCGCTACCTGCCGCGCATGGCGAGCGGCGAGCTGGTCGGTGCGATCGCGATGACCGAACCGGGCGCCGGCTCGGATCTGCAGGGCGTGCGCACGCGCGCCGACAAGCGCAGCGACGCGCAAGGCGACCACTACCTGATCAACGGCAGCAAGACCTTCATCACGAACGGCTTTCTCGCCGGCCTGGTGCTAGTGGTGTGCAAGACCGACACGTCGCAGGCGGCGCGCGGCACCTCGATCCTGATCGTCGAGACGCAGGACTGCGCCGGCTACCGCGTCGGACGCGTGCTCGACAAGCTGGGCCTGAAGGCGCAGGACACCTCCGAGTTGTTCTTCGACGACGTCCGCGTGCCGGTCGAGAACCTGCTGGGCGGTGCGGAGGGCCAGGGCTTCTTCCAGCTGATGGGCGACCTGCCGTACGAGCGGCTCATCATCGGCGTGATGGCGCTGGCCGCAATGGAAGGCGCGTTCGACGCGACGCTGACCTACGTGCGCGAGCGCAAGGCCTTCGGCAAGACCATCGCCGAGCAGCAGAACACCAAGTTCAAGCTCGCCGAGGTCGCGACGCAGATCATGGTCGGCCGGGCGTTCATCGACCGCTGCGTCGAGCAGCTCGTCGCCGGCACGCTGGACACGGCGACCGCCTCGATGGCCAAGCTGTGGGGCTCGGAGGCGCAGGGCCGCGTGCTCGACGAGCTGCTGCAGCTGTTCGGCGGCTACGGCTACATGAACGAGTACCTGATCGCCCGCATGTACGCCGACGCGCGCGTGCAGCGCATCTACGGCGGCACCAGCGAGATCATGAAAGAGGTGATCTCGCGCGCGTTGTGAGGGGGGAGTTCAGAGCTCGATCATCACCTTGATGGCTTCGCGCTCGTCCATCGCGCGGTAGCCCTGCGGCGTGTAGCGCAGGCCGATGGTGCGGTCGAACACGCGGTCGGGCTGGATGCGGCCTTCGAGCACGTCGGGCAGCAGTTCGTCGATGTAGGCCCGCGGGACCGATGCTTGAGGAACTGGCCCAGTCCCGCAGCGCCACGCTGGACGCCGCGGGTGAGGGTCGCGGGCGGCTGCGCATCAGTGTGTCCAACGCCTTCGGCACGCGCCGGCTGTCACCGCTGCTGCCGGCCTTCAGCGCTGCCTACCCGGCCGTCGAACTGGACATCCTGCTGACCGAGTCCCCGGTCGACCTCATCGCGGAGCGGGTGGACGTGGCCGTGCGCGTGGGCAACCTGCGCGACTCGAACCTGGTGGCCGTGCCGCTGCTGCAGGTGCGGTACCACGTTGTCGCGAGCCCTTCATGGCTGCGCGCGCAGGCCAAGCCTCCGCGCTTCCCGACGAAGGTTCGGGTGTTCATCGATTTCTTGCGGTCCGCCATGGCTGAACCGACCGCGCGGACCAAGCCTTGGCGCGCTTCGTCGCTTGCCGCCCGTCCGTGAAGGAGGGCGCTGAGATGGGTCAGGCGTCGCTGCTCGAAAGCGTGCGCTGGACGCTCGATTCCTCGGCAAGCGCTCCTTCGAAGTCCTGCCGGCCGAACAGGTTGAGTACACGCTTGAAATGCGCCGCGACCTCGGGCCGCAGGGCGGCCAAGCGTTCGCAAGCTTGCCACGACACCTTGTCCAACTCGGTTGCCGCGACAGTCTTGTAGACCAGACCCCATTCGCAGGCTTGGTGTGCGTTGACTTCCTCGCCAAGCAGCATCATTGCCTTGGCGCGGGACAACCCGATCGCTGCTGGCAGAGTTGCCACCAGGCCACCCGTGACGAAGACGCCAATCGATGCCTCTGGCAACTTGAAGCGTGTGTCTTCGGAGGCGACGAGGATGTCGGCATCGAGGGCCCACTCCAATCCGGCGCCGACTGTCCATCCATGCACCGCTGCCACCACCGGCTTGGGGCTCTGGACGATCAATCGCGCGACCGCTTGTACAAGTTCCAGGTCGCGCTCAGTGGGTGCTTCGGTGACATCCCTGCCGGCGCAAAACGCGCGTCCACTGCCGCGAAGGCGGATGACGCGAACCGACGGATCGGTTGCTGCGTCGCACAGCAGATTCCGCAAGGCCTCTGCCAGCTCGTTGTCAATGGCGTTGAGTTTCGACGGACGATTCAGAGTCAGCGTCAGCACGCCGTCCGCGCACTCGGCCAGGAGTTTTGGTTCGTTCATTCAGGCAGCGTAGCAGGCCACAGGGGCGACGCGCGCGACTTGGTGCACGCCTAGCAAGATTGACCAGCAGCGAGCCGGCAAGACCAACCCTGCATCCTTCTCCGGGCGGCCGGCGACTTCTTTGAACCGATTCGACGAAACCCGCAACACATGGGCAGGAGGGCTACTGCCATGACCGCTATCACCCTAACGCTCGCCTTGATTGGCATCTCATACGTCCGCGCTCGCAATGTGCGGCGTGCCCGCGCCTAG
>JBDUAG010000016.1:0-16571 GCA_040004785.1 Burkholderiales bacterium
TGGTGCCGGTGCCGGTCAACACGCTGCTGACGGCCGACGACTACGCCTACATGCTGGAGCACAGCGCGGCCCGGGCGCTGCTCGTGTCCACCGCGCTGTGGCCGATGCTGCAAGGCGCGGCCACTGCGCGCGAACTGCCCGTCATCGCGTCGGGCGCGGGCGAGGCGCCCGCCGGCACACGTGCATTCGCCGCGTTGCTCGATGCACCCGCGCTCGCGACGCCCGCCGACACGCGCGCCGACGACTTCGGCTTCTGGCTCTACTCCAGCGGCTCGACCGGCCGCCCCAAGGGCGCGGTCCACACGCACGCCAACCTGTACTGGACGGCCACGCTGTACGCCACGCCGGTGCTCGGCCTGCGCGAGGGCGACGTCTGCTTCTCGGCCGCGAAGCTGTTCTTCGCCTACGGGCTGGGCAACGCGCTGACCTTTCCGATGAGCGTCGGCGCGACCACCGTGCTGATGGCCGAGCGGCCCACACCGGGGGCCGTGTTCAGGCGCTGGGTCGATCAAGGCGTCACCGTCTTCTACGGCGCGCCGACGGGCTATGCCGGCATGCTCGCCTCGCCCGAACTGCCGGCGCGCGCACAGGTGAAGCTGCGGCTGTGTTCGTCGGCCGGCGAAGCGCTGCCGCGCGAGATCGGCGAGCGCTTCACGGCCCACTTCGGCTGCGAGATCGTCGATGGCCTGGGCTCGACTGAGATGCTGCACATCTTCCTGTCGAACCGCCCGGGCCATGTGCAATACGGCAGCACCGGCCAGGTCGTGTCGGGCTACCGACTCAAGCTCGTCGCAGAAGACGGCAGCGAAGCCAGGCCCGGCGAGATCGGCGACCTGTACGTGAGCGGGCCCAGCAGCGCGCTGATGTACTGGGGCCAGCGCGACAAGTCGCGCGCCACCTTCCAGGGCGAGTGGACCAAGACCGGCGACAAGTACAGCGTCGACGAACGCCGCTGCTATGTCTATGCCGGCCGCAGCGACGACATGCTCAAGGTCAGCGGCATCTACGTCTCGCCGTTCGAGGTCGAGGCCACGCTGATGCAGCATCCCTCGGTACTCGAATCGGCGGTGATCGGCGTCGAGGATGGCGACGGGTTGACCAAGACCAAGGCCTTCGTCGTACGCAAGGCCGGGGCGATGGTCAGCGAGGACGAACTCAAGGCCTTCGTGAAGGAAAAGCTCGCGGCCTACAAGTACCCGCGCGTGATCGAGTTCATCGACGAACTGCCGAAGACCGCAACCGGCAAGATCCAGCGCTTCCGACTTCGCGACATGCAGCGCGAGCGGCCGTCGACGTGACCGGCTTCGCGCAGATCGAGTGGCGCGGCCAGCCGCTGCGGCTCGAATACCGATGGCTCGGTGACGAGGCCTCGGCGCAGCCCGCCGTCGTGTTCCTGCACGAAGGACTGGGCAGCGTCGCGATGTGGAAGGATTTCCCCGAGCGCTTCTGCACCGACCATGGCTTCAGAGGGCTGGTGTTCTCGCGCTACGGGTATGGACACTCCACACCGAAGCCGGCCGACGAGCACTGGACGCCCTCTTTCATGCACGCGCAGGCTCACGAGGTGCTGCCCGCCCTGTTCGCGAATCTCGGCATCGTGCGGCCCTGGTTGTTCGGCCACAGCGACGGCGCGTCGATCGCGCTGCTGCACGCGGCGCGTTTCGATCTCGCCGGGATCATCGTCGTCGCGCCGCACATCTTCGTCGAGGACGTGTCGATCAAGAGCATCGAGCAGGCCCGCGCGGCCTACGCCACGACCGACCTGAGCGCCCGCCTCGGCCGCTACCACGCCGACCCCGATTCGGCCTTCCGCGGCTGGAACGACGTGTGGCTGAGCCCGGCGTTCCGCGACTGGAACATCGAAGGCGAGCTCGCGACGATCCGCTGCCCGGTGCTGGCCGTGCAAGGTGAAGACGACGAGTACGGCACACTCGCACAGATTCGCGGAATCCAGGCCAAGCTGCCGAAAACCCGCTTGCTCGTGATCCCGAAATGCGGACACTCGCCGCACCGGGATCAGCCTGAGACGCTGGCCCGAGAATCGGCCCGATTCATCCTCGAACACCCTTCATCCTGAGCAGGAGTTTCCATGCGTTTGCACCTCACCATCCTCGCCGCTGCCGCGCTGGCCTTCACCGCGCTCGGCGCGCACGCACAGGCCACCGGCCCGATCAAGGTCGGCTTCATGCTGCCCTACACCGGCACCTACGCCAGCTTGGGGCAGATGATCGAGAGCGGCTTCAAGCTCTATGTGCAGGAACAGGGCGGCAAACTGGCCGGGCGCGAGATCCAGTACTTCAAGGTCGACGACGAATCCGAGCCGTCCAAGGGCACCGACAACGTCAACAAGCTGATCAAGCGCGACCAGGTCGACGTGCTCGTCGGCACGGTGCATTCAGGCGTCGCGCTCGCGATGGCCAAGGCGGCGAAGGAAAGCAACACGCTGCTGATCATCCCGAACGCCGGCGCCGACGCGATCACCGGGGCGATGTGCGGCCCGAACATCGTGCGCAGCTCGTTCTCGAACTGGCAACCGGCCTTCGCGATGGGCAAAGTGGCGGCCGACAAGGGCGCGAAGAAGGCGATCACGATCACCTGGAATTACGCGGCCGGCACCGAGTCGGTGAAGGGCTTCGCGGAGGCCTTCGAGAAGGGCGGCGGCAAGGTCGTGAAAGAGCTGAACCTGCCGTTCCCCGGGGTCGAATTCCAGGCGCTGCTGACCGAGATCGCGGCGCAAAAGCCCGATGCGGTGTACGCATTCTTCGCCGGCGGCGGCGCCGTCAAGTTCGTCAAGGACTACGCGGCCGCCGGCCTGAACAAGAGCATCCCGCTGTACGGCCCGGGCTTCCTGACCGACGGCACGCTGGAGGCGCAAGGCGCCGCGGCGCAAGGCATGTTCACCACGCTGCACTACGCCGACAACCTCGACACTGCCCGCAACAACGCGTTCCGCAAGAGCTTTGCGCTGACCTACAAGTCGCAGGCCGACGTCTACGCGGTGCAGGGTTACGACGCGGCGCAGATCCTCAGCGCCGGCGTGAATGCGGTGAAGGGCGACCTGACGAAGCGCGAGGCGCTGACGACCGCGATGCACAAGGTCACCGTCGACAGCCCGCGCGGCAAGTTCACGATCTCGCCGGCCGGCAACCCGGTGCAGGACATCTACCTGCGCGAGGCCAAGGGCAACAACAACGAGTTCCGATCGATCGCGATCAAGGCGCTCGCCGATCCGGCCCGCGGTTGTAAGCTGTAGCCTTCGGCACAAATCAGCGGGCAGCTTCGCCGCCCTTCTCTTTCTTTTCGGCCACCGCTGCGCGGGGCCGCCTGATGGCGAGCCGTGGACCTTCCGACCTTCCTCGTCCAATGCCTGAACGCCGTCCAGTACGGCCTGCTGCTGTTCCTCGTGGCGAGCGGCCTCACGCTGATCTTCGGGATCATGGGCGTGATCAACCTCGCGCACGGCAGCTTCTACATGATCGGCGCGTACATGGCGTTCGCGTTGGCGCCGTTCTTCGGCGACTGGTACCTGACCAAGCTGCTGGTCGGCGTGCTGCTTGCCGCGCTGTTCGGCTTCGCGCTGGAGTGGGTGTTCTTCAGCTTCCTGTACCAGCGCGATCACTTGCAGCAGGTGCTGATGACGTATGCGCTGATCCTCGTGTTCGAGGAGGCGCGCAGCCTGCTCGCCGGCAACGACGTGCACGGCGTGGCCACGCCTGAATGGCTCGCGGGAGGCTTTCAGCTCGGCGGGTTGATGTCCTACCCGTGGTACCGCGTGTTCGCGTCGCTCGCGTGCGTGGTCGTGGCGCTCGGTCTGTACTTCGTCGTCAATCGCACGCGCCTGGGCATGATGATCCGCGCCGGTGCGAGCAACCGCGACATGGCGCGCGGCCTGGGCCTGAACATCAAGCTGCTGTACCGCGTCGTCTTCGCCGGCGGCGTGGCGCTGGCGGCGCTCGCGGGGATGATCGCTGCGCCGCTGTCGTCGGTGTACCCGGGCATGGGCGGCAGCGTGCTGATCATCTGCTTCGTCGTCGTCGTGATCGGCGGCATCGGCTCGATCACCGGCGCGTTGATCGCCTCGCTGCTGGTCGGCTTCGTCGACACCTTCGGCAAGGTCTTCTTCGCCGAGTACAGCGGCGTCGGCGTGTACCTGCTGATGGCGGTGATCCTGGTGTGGCGGCCCGAAGGGCTGATGAAGCGGGCCTATTGAGATGACCCGCGGCTGGATCGTTCCCGCGGTGGCTGCGCTGGCGCTGCTCGCGCTGCCCGCGGTGCTGACGCCGTACACGCAGGACCTGGTCGTGAAGATCGCGATCTACGCGATCTTCGCGCTGAGCCTGGAGCTGCTTGTCGGCGTGACCGGCCTCGTGAGCCTGGGCCACGCGGCGTTCCTCGGCATCGGCGCCTACGTGACCGTGCTCGCGGCCGGCGATGACGGCGGCTCGATCGCCAAGGTCGCGCCGCTGGCCGTGCTCGCGGCGGCCGGCTACGCCCTCTTCGTCGGTGCGTTGTCGCTGCGCACCAAGGGCGTGTACTTCATCATGGTCACCCTCGCGTTCGCGCAGATGGCCTACTTCGTGTTCCACGACACCAAGCTCGCCGGCGGCAGCGACGGCCTGTTCCTGTACGCGAAGCCGAGTTTGGGTGCGCTGAACCTCGACGACAAGCGGCAGATGTACTACGTGGTGATCGCCGCGTTGGTCACCACCTACGCGCTGCTCGCGCTGCTGATGCGCGCGCGCTTCGGCCATGCGCTGGCGGGCATCCGCGTGAATGAGCAGCGCATGCGCGCGGCCGGCTTCGCGACCTTCGGCTACAAGCTCGCGGCGTTCGTAATCGCCGGTGCGCTCGCCGGTCTGGCTGGCTTCCTGCTCGCGGTGAAGGACGGCGCCGTGAACCCCGAACTGCTGAGCTGGCACGAATCGGGCGCGGTGCTGCTGATGCTGATCCTCGGTGGCATCGGCAGCCTGCGCGGCGCGGTGATCGGCGCGATCGCGTTCACGCTGCTGAAGGAGCTGTTCCAGCTCGAGTCACTGCTCGGCCCGCTCGCCGCGCACTGGCAGATGACGCTGGGCTTCACGATCATCGCGTTCGTGGCGCTGCTGCCGAAGGGGTTGATCGGGCTCCGAGCACGAATGACGGGAGCGAACCATGGCTGACCTGTTGCGCGCCACCGGCTTGACGCGCCGCTTCGGTGGCCTCACGGCGGTGGACGGCGTCTCACTGGGCTTGAGCATCGGCGAAGTCCACGCGGTGATCGGCACCAACGGGGCGGGCAAGTCGACGCTGATCAACATGCTCTCGGGCGAACTGCCGGTGAGCAGCGGCACGATCGCGTTCGACGGCCAGGACATCGGCGCGTGGTCGCAGCCGCGGCGCGCACGTGCCGGCGTCGGCCGCAGCTATCAGCGCACCACGATCTTTGCGTCGTTCAGCGTGCTGGAGAACTGCCGCCTGAGCGCGCAGGCCGCGCAGCCGCGGGCGTGGGCGGTGTGGCAATCGGCGCAGCGTTGCGAGCGCAGCATGGCGGCCGCGCACGAGGCCCTGGCCGCCGCCGGCCTGGCCCACGAGGCTTCGCGTCCCGCCGGCCTGCTTAGCCACGGCGGCCAGCGCCAGCTCGAGATCGCGATGTGCCTGGCCACCCGCCCGCGCGTGCTGCTGCTCGACGAGCCGCTCGCCGGCATGGGCGCAGAGGAAACCGGCCGCATGCTGGCGCTGCTCGCCGAGCTCAAGCGCAGCCACGCGGTGCTGCTCGTGGAGCACGACATGGACGCGGTGTTCCGCATCGCCGACCGCATCACGGTGATGGTCAACGGCGCGGTCATCGCGAGCGATGTGCCCGATCGCATCCGCAGCAATCCGGATGTGCAGATCGCGTATCTCGGCGAGGCGCACTGACCATGCTCCAGGTCGCAGACATCCACACGTACTACGGCGACAGCCACACGCTGCGTGGTGTCAGCCTGGACTTGCCCGCCGGCACCTCACTCGGCCTGCTCGGCCGGAACGGCATGGGCAAGACGACGCTGATCCGCACGCTGATGGGCTATGTGCGTGCGCCGAAGGGTCAGGTGCGCTGGGAAGGCGCGGATGTGACGAACGCGGCACCCGAGCGCATGGCCAGACTCGGCATCGGCTACGTCCCCGAAGGCCGCGGCATCTTCCCGAACCTGTCGGTGCGCGAGAACCTGGTGATGACCGCGCGCCGCGGCGTCGATGGCCGCAGCGACTGGACCTATGAGCGCGTGCTCGCGACCTTCCCGCGCCTGACCGAGCGGCTCGGGCATGGCGGCCAGCAGCTGTCGGGCGGCGAGCAGCAGATGCTGGCGATCGGCCGCGCGCTGATGACCAACCCGAAGCTGATGATCCTCGACGAGGCGACCGAAGGCCTCGCGCCGCTGATCGTGGCCGAGATCTGGCGCGTGATCAGCGAGATCCGCAGCACCGGCATCAGCACGCTGATCGTCGATCGCAACTACCGCGCGGTACTGGCGCACACCGATCGCGCCGTCGTGCTCGAAAAGGGGCTCATCGTGATGGCCGGCCTGTCGTCGGACCTCGCCAAGGACCACGACGCGCTCGGCCGAGCGCTCGGCGTCTGATCCGCTTGTAGACTGGCCGGCCCGCCACAGCAGAGAGCACCCCGATGATTCTCGAAATTGCCGACATCCGCATCCCGCCCGGCAAACAGGCCGAATTCGACGCCGCCATCCAGCGCGGCATCGCGACCGTGATCAGCAAGGCGACGGGGTTTCGCGGCTTCAAGGTCAACAAGGGCATCGAGTCGCCCGAGCGCTACGTCCTGATGATCTATTGGGAGACGCTGGAGAACCACACGGTCGATTTCCGCCAAGGCCCGCTGTTCCCGCAATGGCGCGCCATCGTCGGGCCGTTCTTCGCGGTGCCGCCGGTGGTCGAGCACTTCACGCTGGTCGCAAAATCGGCCTGAAACGCAATCCCTTGAAGGTTGTCCGGATTGCGCCGGGCGCGGAAGTCCGAATGCTGGGACAATGAGAGGTTGGTCGTGTCTTTCGACACGGTCGTCCGCACTCTTTTTTCAGGGATCGCAATGGCCACCCGTCGTCCTTCTCCGTCTGCTGCCACCTCTGACTCCACCCAAAAACTCCGACAGACCCAGGCCGAATACGTCGCCGCCCGCCCCGCCGGCGAGCCCGGCGTGAAGCCGATGATGTCGAGTTCCAAGATGTACGTTTGCCGGCGCTGCCAGGCCAACTTCAAGACCGGCGACGGCAAGCCCGACGCACGCCTGCCCGGCCTCGGCAAGTGCAACAAGTGCCTCGCCGCGGCCACCGCCGCGCTCGCCGCCTGATCCACGTGTCCTAGCGTGGCCGCTCGGCGGGTGACGGCGTATTTCGCCGCCGGGCGCTCCATCACTGGCGCCCCATGCGCGCCAGCACGTGGCCGGCCATGCCGAGCGCGAGTTCGTGCTCGCCGATGAAGACCTTGCCGATCTGCCCCTGCGCCAGCAGAGCCGCTTCTTCCTCGTTGTGCGTGCGCACGACGATCTCGATCGCCGGGTTCAGCAGACGCGCCGCCGCGGCCATCTTGCGCACGCCGAAGGTGTCGGGCGTGGCGATCACGAGCATGCCGGCCCGCGCGATGTGCGCCTGGATCAGCACGGCCGGATCGGTCGCGTCACCGCAGACTGCAGGCACGCCCTGCGCGCGCAGGCGCTCGACCCGCTCGCGGGTCTGCTCGGCGACGACGAATGGCACACCCTTGGCCGTGAGTTCGAGCGCGATGCCCTTGCCGACGCGGCCGTAGCCCACCAGCACGACCTGGCCGGTCAATTGCGACTGATCGACCGTCTCGGGCAACTCGGCGAGCGGGTCGTCGGTCTGTTCCAGGCGCCGCGCCAGGCCGGAGCGCGCCCGCAGCCAACGCTGCGCCGGTTCGATCGCGCCGAACAGCAGCGAGTTCAGCGCGATCGAGATCAGCGCGCCGGCCAGGATCAGGCTCTGGCCTTCGGCCGGCAACAGCTTCAGCGCCACGCCGAGGCCGGCCAGAATGAACGAGAACTCGCCGATCTGCGCCAGGCTCGCGCCCACCGTCAGCGCGCTGTTGAGCGGGTAGCGCAGCGCGGTCACCAACGCGATCGCGGCCAGCGTCTTGCCGACCATGATGATGGCGACGACCGCGAGCACCTTGAGCGGCTCCTCGACCAGCACGCTTGGGGCGAACAGCATGCCGACCGAGACGAAGAACAGCACCGAGAACGCATCGCGCAGCGGCAGTGACTCTTCGGCCGCGCGATGGCTGAACTCCGACTCGCGCATCATCATCCCGGCGAAGAACGCGCCGAGCGCGAACGACACGTCGAACAGCTTCGCCGAGCCGTAGGCGACGCTGACCGCGCCGGCGATCACGCACAGTGTGAACAGCTCGCGCGACCCGGTGCGCGCGACCAGCCACAGCAGCTTCGGAAAGACGCGCCGGCCGACCACCAGCATCAATGCGATGAACGCGCCGACCTTCGCGAGCGTGATGCCCAGCGTCGCCCAGATGTTCTGATCTGGCGCGGCATGGCCGGTATCGCCACCACCGCCGCCGAGCAGTGGCGCAACGGCCGGCAGCAGCACCAGCACGAGCACCATCACCAGGTCTTCGACGATCAGCCAGCCGACCGCGATCTGGCCGTTGACCGACTCGAGCACGCCGCGCGATTCGAGCGCCCGCAGCAACACCACCGTGCTTGCCACCGACAGCGCCAACCCGAACACCAGCGCGGCGCCGAGCGGCCAGCCCCAGAGCATCGCCGTGCCCATGCCCAGCGCGGTGGCGACGCCGATCTGGATCAAGGCGCCGGGGATCGCGATTCGCTTGACCGCGAGCAGGTCGACGAGCGAGAAGTGCAGGCCGACACCCAGCATCAGCAGCATCACCCCGATCTCGGCCAGCTGGCCGGCCAGATCGACGTCGGCGACGAAACCGGGCGTGGCCGGCCCGATCAGGATACCGGCGAGCAGGTAGCCCACCAGCGGCGGCACCTTGATGCGCGCCGCGATGTAGCCGAAGACCATCGCCAGACCCAGCCCCGCGGCAATCAACGAGATCAGGCTGACGTTGTGGGGCATGCGGGCGAGTTCCTTGCGCGGCGGGTCGAGAGGCGCGCGAAGTCTAAGGCCCGGTGGAAATGCCCCGCATCGCGCGGGGCCTTGGGCGCCGGAGAGGCGCCGCAGCGGTGTCAGCAGATCAGCATCGGCGAGCGGTTGCGGATTGCGTCCTGCGCTTTTGTCATCACGTAGGCCAATGCGTCTGCCGGCGACTCCCAGCGGTGGCCGCAGGCCACGCTCTCGTCGCGCAGCGCCTCGCGCGGCGCGCCGGGCACGCCCTGCACGCGCTGCACGATCATGGTGGCGATGTAGCCATCGCCTATCGGAGCTTCAAGGGCGCCAGCAAAGATGCGGTAGTCGCCCACGTTACGTTCGTCGAAGTGCATGTGGTGTGCTCCGGCCGGCCCAACGCCTGCCCAACGAGCACATCATCTGCGCAAACCCTCACGCTTTCCATCCATCCAATGGGGGAAGCCGCCACACTCGGGGAGTTCAGCGTGCAGCCATGCCGAACCGGGCTTCGCCCTGGCGCCGGAATTCCTTCGGCGTCATGCCCTTGATCTCGAGGAAGCGGCGGTTGAAGTTGGCGACGTTGTTGAAGCCACAGTCGTAGCAGACATTGCTGATGTAGCGATCCGTCTCCATCAGCAACTGGCAGGCGCGCGTGATGCGCAGCCGGTTGACGAAATCGGTGAACGTATTGCCGGTGGCCCGCTTGAAGTAGCGCGAGAACTGGCTCTCGCTCATACCGACGCGCTGGCTCAGCTCGGCCATCGAGAACGACTCGGTCGCATGCTCGGTGATGTGGTCGACGATCGTGCTGATCTGCGCCAGCGAGTTGTCGTCGTCGAAGCTTTGCAGCGGCATGCTGGAGAGCAGCCGGTAGTCGGCGCATTCGGCCAGCTCGCCGAGGAACTTCAGGAACTCGCTGAAGCGCTTCACGCCGTGCAGCGTCTTGATGTGCTGCAGGTGTTCGTGCGCGCGCTCGGTCATGCCGAAGAACTCGATGCCGAGGCGGGCGCGCTCCAGCAGCGGCAGCACGTCGCGCAGCTCGCTGATCAACTCGGCGGCACGACGCAGCGGCTCGTCGGAGAACTGCAGAACCACGTCGCGCTTGGCCACGCCCTCGGGGCCGACATCGACCGAAATCCAGTTGTGCGGCAGGCGCGGGCCGGTCAGCACCAGGTGGCCGGGTTCGAAGTGGCCGATGTAGTCGCCGACGAACACCTTGCCGCGCGTCTGCAGGATCAGGTGCAGCTCGTACTCTTCGTGGTAGTGCCAGCGCACCAGCGGGTTCGGGAAGCCGTGCTCCAGACAGCGCACATAGCCGAAGGTGCCGACGGGCTCGTAGCCGAGCATCGGGTCACGAACGAAGTCGTGCTCGAGTTCCGGGGACTTGCTGCGCTTCGTGTGCACAACGCCGGTTCTAGCTCATCACGTTGCCGCCGTCCACGTTCAGCGTCTGGGCGGTGATGTAAGCGGCTGCCGGGCTGGCCAGAAAGACGGCGGCGCCGGCGATGTCCTCGGGCACGCCCATGCGGCCCAGCGGCACGGCAAGGCCGACAGCCTTCTTCTTCTCGCCGGGCTGCAAGCCTTCGGCCTTGGCGAACAGCGCATCGACGTGGGCCCACATCGGCGTATCGACGACACCCGGCGAAATGCCGTTGACACGGATGCCGTGTGGCGCCATCGCCAGCGCGGCCGATTGCGTATAGCTGATCACCGCCGCCTTGCTGGCGCAATAGTGCGCCACCAGCGCCTCGCCGCGGCGCCCTGCCTGCGACGCAAGGTTGATCACGGTGCCCTTGGCGCCGTCGGTCACCATCTGCGACAGCACCGCCTGCATCGTGAAGAACAACCCCTTGACGTTGACATCGAAGATGCGCTGGTAGCTGCGCTCGTCGGCCTCGAGCAGCGGCGCGAGATCGAACACTGCGGCGTTGTTGAAGAGCACCGTGATCGTGCCGAAGCGCTGACGCGCGGCCGCCACCATTGCGGCGATGCTGGTGTTGCTCGCCACGTCAGCGGCGATGTAGTGCAGGTTGTCGGGATGCGATTTCAGCAGCGCCACCAGCTCGGCCGCGGGCGCGTCGCGCAGATCGACGACGGTGCAGCGCGCGCCTTCGCGCAGGTACGCGATCGTCACCGCCAGGCCGATGCCACCACCGGCGCCGGTGATCAGCGCATGTTGCCCGCTGAGTTGTTCAGCCATGTGTCGCTCCATTGACGAACGCTTGCACGTCGCGTTGCCTCGCGCGCAAGGCGGTCAAAAGTTGATCGTTGCCCGCCAGCGGGCCCCACAGGATCGGGTCGCTGGCGAATGCGGCCAGCGGGTCGGAGGCGCTGAAGAACGCATGCGCAGCGACCGGGTCCATGCCCTGATCCTGGTACTCGTACGGCAACTCGCCACGATGCCAGCGGCCGAGGAACTCGAAGAACAGCGCCGGCAGCATCGCCGTTGACGAGATCGACGCGCCGCGCGCCAGGCATTCGCGAAACGTCGGCCACAGGAAGCCGGGGATCTTCGCGAAGCCATCGGCGGCGACGCGCTGGTTCGTGTCGCGCAGGTGCGGGTTGCTGAAGCGGTCGATGACGACATCGCGGTACGCGGCGAGGTCCAGCGGGTACGGGCTCTGCGATGCCTGCAACGACGGGATCACGTCGTCGGTCACGTAGTCGAACGCCATCTGGCGGATCGCCGGGTTTGCCACGCCTTCGTGGATGTACTGCAGGCCGATCAACGTGCCGGCCCAGGCAAAGCAGCTGTGGCTCGAATTGAGAACGCGGATCTTGGCCTCTTCATACGGCAGCACCGAACTCACCATCTCGGCGCCGACCTTCTCCCACGCCGGCCGGCCGTTGATGAAGTGGTCTTCGATGACCCACTGGATGAACTTCTCGCCCATCACCGGCGCGCCATCGGCCCAACCGGTCGCGGCGTGCACGCGCTGCGCCACGTCGGGCAGCGGACGCGGCGTGATGCGGTCGACCATGTCGTTCGGCGCGCTGGTGCTGGCGTCGACCCACGCGAGCAGCGTCGTGTCGCCACGCCGTGTCAGGAAGTCCCTGAAGCCGTGCATGAAACGCTCGCCGTTGCTGCGCAGGTTGTCGCAGTTCAGCAGCGTGACCGGCCCGCTGCCGCGTTTCATGCGCTCGGCGAGGATCACTGCCAGCGCGCCGTAGATCGTGCTGCGCGTCGTGCCGGCGAGGTCGCTCGCGAGCTCGGCGTAGGTCGTCTCGAGCCGGTCGTGGCTGTCGAGGTAGTAGCCGGCCTCGGTCACGGTGAACGAGATGATGCGCGTGCCGGGATCGGCACCGACCTCGATCAAACCGGCCAGCGACGGCTCGTACGGAATGATCTGGCGGATCGACGTGATGCGCTCGTAGTGGCGCTCCCCCGCGGGCGACACCGTCTCCAGCGTGTACGCGCCGGCCTGCGCCTGCAGCGCGGCCACCGTGTCGGCCATGTCGCCGCGCAGGTTGCCGCCGGCGAGCACCCAGCCTGCATCGCCTTGCTTGATGAGTTCGTGCAGGTAGACCGCCTGGTGGGCGCGGTGAAACGAGCCCAGCCCGAGGTGAAGGATGACGAGCGGTTTGTCCATCGTCTCCATCGTCATGCTGCCTGTTGCATCTCACGGATCGCGCGGCCTTGCTTGTCGAAGAACAGCAGCGCGGTCGGGTCGATCGGCACGCCGACCGCATCGCCGAGCTTGAGCGTGGTGCGGTCGCTCTGGCGCGAGATCAGCGGCACGTTGGCGCCGACGCGGGTGTGGATCAGCGTGTCCGACCCGAGCGACTCGACCAGTTCGACCTTGCCGGCGATGCCTTCACCGGCGCGCACGATGCGCACGTACTCAGGCCGCACGCCGACCGAGCCGTCGGCCGGCAACCTGCTGCCTGCGATGCGGGTGAGCTCCGGCAGCGCGGCCGCGGGCAGCACGTTCATCTGCGGCGTGCCAATGAATTGCGCGACGAACTGGTTGGCTGGCCGGTCATAGAGCTCCAGCGGCGCACCAACCTGCTCGATCAAGCCGTCGCGCAGCACGACGACACGGTCGGCCAGCGTCATCGCCTCGATCTGATCATGCGTCACGTAGATCGTGGTCGCGCCCAGGTCGCGGTGCAGGTTCGCAATCTCGACGCGGGTCTGGCCGCGCAACGCGGCATCCAGATTCGACAGCGGTTCGTCGAACAAGAACACCTTGGGCGCACGCACGATCGCGCGGCCGATCGCGACCCGCTGGCGCTGGCCGCCGGAGAGCTCCTTCGGCGTGCGCTGCAGGTACTGCGTGAGGTTGAGGATCTTCGCGGCGCGCTCGACCTTCTCCTTGCGCACGGCCACGTCGACCTTGGCGAGCTTGAGCGCGAACGACATGTTGTCGAACACGGTCATGTGGGGGTACAGCGCATACGACTGGAACACCATCGCGAGGTCGCGCTTGCTCGACGGCACCTCGGTGATGTCGCGGCCGTCGAGGTGCAGCGAGCCGGCGGTCGTCGATTCGAGCCCGGCGATCAGCCGCAGAAGTGTCGACTTGCCGCAGCCCGAGGGGCCGACGAAGACGATGAACTCGCCCTTGTTGATCTGCAGGTCGATGCCCTTGATGGTGCGCACCGGCCCGAATTCCTTGACGATGCCCTTGAGTTCGAGGAAAGCCATGGTGATCTCCTTACTTCACTGCGCCGAAGGTCAGGCCTTGGACGAGTTGCTTTTGACTGAACCAGCCGAACACGATGATCGGCGCGATGGCGAGCAATGACGCTGCCGACAACTTGGCCCAGAACAGGCCTTCCGGGCTGCTGTACTGCGCGATCAGCGCGGCCAGCGTGCCGGCATGCGCCGAGGTGAGGTTGAGCGACCAGAACGCCTCGTTCCACGCCAGGACCAGGCACAGCAAGCCCGTGGAGGCGATGCCCCCCATCGTCAGCGGCAGGATCGCGTGGCGGAACTCGTCCCACACGGTCGCGCCATCGAGCCGCACGGCTTCGAGGATGTCGTTGGGGACTTCCTTGAACGCGCTGTAGAGCATCCACACCATGATCGGGAGGTTCGACAACGTGAACACGATCACCAGCGCGGGGATCGAATCGAGCATGCCGGTGGTTTGCGCCATCACGTAGACCGGCACGAGCGCGCCGACGGCCGGCATCATCTTCGTGGAGAGCATCCACATCAGGATGTCGCGGGTCTTCTTCGTGCGGAAGAAGGCCATCGAGTACGCGGCGGGTGCGGCGATCAGCAGGCCGAGGACGGTCGAGACCACGCTCGTGATCAACGAGTTTTTCGCGTAGTGCAGGTAGTCGCTGCGGGCCTGCACTTCGACGAAGCTCTCGAGCGTCGGCGAGAAGATCAGGTTGCCTGCGATCGCCTGGCCTTCGGTCTTGAAGGCGGTGATGCCGAGCCAGAACAGCGGGAAGAAGATCAGCAGCGCGAGAAACCACGCCGCGATCGTGCGCACGAGCGGGAAGGGTGCTTTTTTGCTCATGATCAATCCAGGTTTTTGCCGACCATGCGGATCAGGAACACCGCCGCGATGTTGGCCAGCACCACCGCAAAGAGCGCGCCGGCCGAGGCCACGCCGACGTCGTAGTTCATCAGCGCCTGCTTGTAGATCAGGAACGCGAGGTTGGTGCTCTCGTTGCCGGGGCCGCCGCTGGTGGTGGTGAAGATCTCGGCGAACACGCTCATCAGGAAGATCATCTCGATCATCACGACGACCGCGATCGAGCGGCCCAGGTGCGGCAGCGTCAGATACCAGAACTGGTGCAGCTTGGTCGCGCCGTCCATGCGCGCGGCTTCCATCTGCTCGCGGTCGAGCGATTGCAGCGAGGTGATGAAGATCAGGCACGCGAAGGGCAGCCACTGCCAGCTCAGGATGATGATCACCGACAGCAGCGGGAAGTCGGTCATCCAGTCGATCGGCGTGGCGCCGAAGAAGGTCCAGACCTTGCCGAGCACCCCGTAGATGGGGTTCATCATCATGTGCTTCCACAGCAGCGCATTGACCGTGGGCATCACGAAGAACGGCGAGATCAGCAGCACGCGCACGATGCCCTGGCCCGGGAACGGGTCGTTGATCAGCAGCGCCAGACCCACACCGAGCACGACGGTGATGATGATCACCCAGCCGAGCAGCTCGATCGTCTGCAGCACCGACGGCCAGAAGTCCGGGTCGGTGATGAAGTACCTGAAGTTCTCCAGGCCGACGAAACCGTGCTCGCCGGGCTGGTTCAGGTTGTAGTGGATGAGCGCGAAGTAGATCGTCATCACCAGCGGCACGATCATCCACGCGAACAGCGTGACGACCGCCGGCGCCAGCAGGACGCGGGGCAGGAATCTGGACATGGCAGTGGCCTTCCGGAGTGAGGGCGGGCGGGCGCGGCACTCGCCGCGCCGGTTTCAACTCACTTCTTGTAGTAGCCGCCCTTGGTCATCTCACGTTCGGCGGCGACCTGCGAAGTCTTCAGCGCCGCATCGACCGTGACCTTGCCGGCCAGTGCCGCGCTCATCTGCTGACCCACCGCCAGGCCGATCGCCTGGAACTCGGGGATGGCGGCGTACTGCACGCCGACATACGGCGACTTCGGCAAGGTGCTGTCGTTCGGGTTGGCCGAGTCGATCGCCTTCTTCTCTTCGATGGCGAACTTCGCAACCTTCTGGAACTCCGGATTCGCGTAGGTCGATTTGCGCGTGCCGGTCGGCACCGAGGCCCAGCCGCCGCTCTTGGCGATCAGGTTGACGTACTCCTTCGACGTGGCCCAGGTGATGAACTTCTGCGCCGCGTCGGGCTGCTTCGAAGATGCGGGAATCGCCAGATTCCACGACCACAGCCAGTTCGAGCCCTTGTTCGTCACCGCCGTCGGCGCCGCCACGAAGGCCATCTTGTCGGCGACCTTCGACTGCTTCGGGTCGCTGACGAACGAGGCCGCGATCGTCGCATCGATCCACACGCCGCACTTGCCCTCGTTGAAGAGTGCGAGGTTCTCGTTGAAGCTGTTCGCCGACGCGCCCGGGGGGCCGTACTTCTTCATCAGATCGACGTACTGGGTGATCGCGTCGTGCCAGGGCTTGGAATCGATCGTCGGCTTCCAGGCCATGTCGAACCACTGGCCGCCGTAGGCGTTGACCATGGTGGTCAGGAACGCCATGTTGTCGCCCCAACCCGGCTTGCCGCGCAGGCACAGGCCGTAGACGCCCTTCGCCGGATCGTGGATCTTCGACACGATGTCGGCCATCTGGGCCCAGGTCGGGTTGGAGGGCATCGTCAGTCCCTTGGCCTTGACGAGGTCTTCGCGGTACATCGTCATCGAGCTTTCGCCGTAGAACGGGGCGGCGTAGAGCTTTCCGCCCTGCGACAGGCCGCTGCGGATCGCCGGCAGCAAGTCGTCCACGTCATACGCGGCGTCGGTCTTGATCTCGGTGAGCCAGCCCTTCTTGCTCCAGATCGGCGCTTCATAGAGGCCGATGGTCATCACGTCGAACTGGCCGCCCTTGGT
>JBDUAG010000332.1:0-4871 GCA_040004785.1 Burkholderiales bacterium
GCGTCGCGGTGCTGATCTTCACGAACCTGGTGCTGCTGCCGATCCTGCTGTCGTACGTGGGCGTCAGCCCGGTCGCGGCGCAACACAGCCTGCGGCTGGAGGCGGACGACGGCGGCACGGCCAAGCGACCTTGGCTGTGGACGCAGCTCGACCGCTTCACGCAGCGTGGCCCCGCGCTCGCCGCGATCGCTGTCAGCGTGCTGCTGGCCGCCGCCGGCTACGCGGTCAGCCTGCGGCTGAACATCGGCGACCTCGACCCGGGCGCGCCCGAGCTGCGCGCCGACTCGCGCTACAACCTCGACAACGACTTCATGGCACACCACTACGCGGCCAGCAGCGACATCCTGGTCGTGATGGTGGCCACGCCCGAGGACCAGTGCACGCGCTACGGCACGCTGGCCAAGGTCGACCGGCTCGCTTGGCGCCTCGAGCAACTGCCCGGCGTCGAATCGACCAACTCGATGGCCGCGTTGTCGAAACTGGCGATGGTCGGCTACAACGAAGGCAACCTGAAGTGGTTCGAGTTGATTCCGAACGCCGCGGCCCTGGGGGGCGTGCAGACGCGTGCGCCGCGCGAGCTGTTCAACCAGGGCTGCTCGTTCCTGTCGCTGTACGTCTACCTGAAGGATCACAAGGCCGAGACGCTGACGCGTGTGGTCGACGAGGTCGAACGCTTTATCGCCGCGAACCCGGCCGCCGATGAACGGTTCATGCTCGCGGCGGGCTCGGCAGGCATCGACGCGGCGACCAACATCGTCGTCAAGCGGGCCATGCACGAGATGCTGCTGTGGGTCTACGGCGCCGTCGTGCTGCTGTGCTGGGTGACCTTTCGCTCGTGGCGCGCGGTGGTGTGCGCCGTGCTGCCGCTGGTGCTGACCTCGATCCTGTGCGAGGCGCTGATGGTGGGCCTGAACATGGGCGTCAAGGTCGCGACCCTGCCGGTGATCGCGTTGGGCGTGGGCATCGGCGTGGACTACGCGCTCTACGTTCTGTCGGTGATGCTGGCGCGGCTGCGCGCCGGCGACAGCCTGTCTGCCGCCTACCACCACGCGCTGCAGTTCACCGGCCGCGTCGTGATGCTGACCGGCATCACGCTCGCGCTCGCAGTAGGCACTTGGGCCTTCTCGCCGATCAAGTTCCAGGCCGACATGGGCATCCTGCTCGCGTTCATGTTCGTCTGGAACATGGTGGGTGCGCTCGTGCTGCTGCCCGCGCTCGCCCGCTTCCTGCTGCATCCGCGCGCCGCGGTGCACGCTTCATTCGCTACGGAGACATCTCATGCTTGACCGGCAACTCGATGCCATGATGAAACAAGCCCAGGCCGCCGGCATGCCCGACCTGTGCGACCTGCCGCCCGGACCCTGCCGCGGGCTGTACCGCGAGATCCTCGCCGCGGCCGACATGCCGCCGGCCGACGTGGCGGTGGACAACCGCCGCATTGCTGCGCCGGGTGGCAGCGCGACGATCGGCCTGCGCGTCTACACGCCGCGCGGCGGTGCCGCGGCCGAGCCGCATGCGGTGATCGTGTATTACCACGGCGGCGGCTACGTGCTCGGCGATCTGGACGGCTACGACCGCGTCGCGCGCCAGCTCTGCGCCGACAGCGATGCGGTGGTCGTGTCGGTTGACTATCGGCTCGCGCCCGAGCACCCGTACCCCGCGGCGGTCGACGACGCCTGGACCGCGCTGCAATGGGTGGCCGAGCATGCGCGCGAGCTCGGCGCCGACGCGGGCCGCCTGGGCGTGGCAGGCGACAGCGCGGGGGCCGTGCTCGCCACGGTCATGACGTTGCTGGCGCGCGAATGGCAAAGTCCGACGATCTCCTTCCAGGCCTTGCTGTACCCACCGGCGGCAGGCGGGCACGACGGCGACTTCCCGTCGCGCACGGCCCATGCCGCGGGGCCGACGCTGACCCTGCGCACGATGGAGTACTTCAATCGTCACTACTTCGGCGCGGCGGGCCAGGCCCCCGACTTCCGCGGCGCGCCGCTGCGGGCCGACGACCTGGCCGGCCTGCCGCCCAGCCTGCTGATGCTGGCAACGCACGACCCGCTGCGTGACGAGGCCCTGGCTTACGGCGAAGCGCTGCTGGCCGCGGGCAACGCCGTGACGCTCGTCGAGTACCACGGTCTGGCGCACGGCTTCATCAGCATGGCCGGCGGTATCGGCGCTGCCCGCCTGGCGCAGCAGCAATTCGCGCAAGCACTGCGCGCCGGGCTCGCGGCGCGTTGAAACGATCACCCGACTCAGGAGACTCCATGAGAACCGCTCTTCGCACGTCACTCGCCTTTTCGCTGCTGGCGCTCGCCGGCGCCGCCCAGGCCGACATCACCGTCGGCGTGAGCCTGTCGCTGACCGGCCCGCTGTCCTCACTCGGCCTGCCGGTCAAGGACTCGCTACCGTTGTGGCCCGATCGCATCGCCGGCGAGAAGGTCCGGGTGATCGTCCTCGACGACGCCTCCGACACCACCGGTGCGGTGAAGAACGCGCGCCGCTTCGTCGCCGAGGACAAGGTCGACGTGATCCTCGGCTCGTCGGGCGTGCCGGCGGTATTCGCGATGGCGCCGGTGGCGGCCGAGGCGAAGACCGTGCAGCTCGCGTTTGCACCGGCGCCGCGCCCGGGCGGCGCCGACGACTGGACCTTTCCGCTGCCGCAGCCGGTGTCGCTGATGTCCGACGCGGTGGTGCAGCGCATGGTGGCGAGCAAGGCGAAGAAGGTCGCGTTCCTCGGCTGGAACGAAGGCTATGGCGAGATGTGGCTGCAGGCCTTTGCTGCCTCGGCGAAGAAGGCCGGTCTCGAGATCGTCGCCACCGAACGCTTTGCGCCGCCGGACACCGGCATCACCTCGCAGGCGCTGAAGGTGATTGCGGCCAAGCCCGATGCGGTCCTGATCGTCGGTGCCGGCTCGGCCGCGGCGATGCCGCAGATCAACCTGCGCGAACGCGGCTGGACCGGGCCGATCTACCAGACCCACGGTGCCGCGTCGCCTGACCTGATCCGCGTCGGTGGCAAGAACATGGACGGTGCCATCTTGCCGGCCGGCCCGGTGTTGGTGGCCGAGCAACTGCCTGACGAGAGCCCGATCAAGGCGGTGGCGCTCGACTACGTCACGGCCTTCGAGAGGGCCCACGCGCCGAACTCGCGCACCCAGTTCGGCGCGCACGGCCACGATGCGCTGAAGGTCTTGGAACGCATCGTGCCGGTCGCGTTGAAGAAGGCCAAGCCCGGCACGGCCGAATTCCGCCAAGCGCTGCGCGATGCACTTGAGACCGAGAAAGAGATCGTGCTGTCGCACGGTGTCGTCAACTTCACGCGCCTGGACCACATCGGCTTCGATGCGCGCGGCGTGGTGATGCTGAAGATCGAGGGCGGCCAGTTCAAGCTGCTCGCGCCCGCTGCGGGGCTCTGACCCACCGCTACAAGGCCCGTGCTGCGCCGAGCAGCGCAGGCGAGACCCCGGTGTGGATCACGTAGGCCGGGATCGCTGCCAGATAGTTGCGAAAGCGCCCCTTGTCCTCGAAGCAAGCGCGAAAGCGCGAGCGCGCGAACGCGTCGCCGAGCCGCGGCACGATGCCGCCGCCGATGTAGACACCGCCGACGGCGCCCAGCGTGAGCGCGAGGTTGCCGGCGACATTGCCGAGAAAGCCGCAGAACAGGTCCAGCGCCTCCACGCACTGGGCGTCGCGGTCGGCCAGCGCACGCTGACTCACCTCAGACGCCGACAGTGGCATGGCCCCGGTGATCGCATCGAGCTTGCAGACGGTGGCGTAGAGCACCTCGAGGCCCTGACCCGAGATCGCACGTTCGGCCGAGGCGTGGCCGTACTGCTCGCGCAGCAGTTGCAGCACCGCCGCCTCCCGTG
Source organism: Burkholderiales bacterium (assembly GCA_040004785.1). Lineage (GTDB taxonomy): Bacteria > Pseudomonadota > Gammaproteobacteria > Burkholderiales > Burkholderiaceae_C > LMDS01. Next base: position 3,864 of record JBDUAG010000332.1, read on the forward strand.
CATTCGACGCCGCCAGCGTGACGTGGCCGCCTTCGCCCTGCAATGGCAGCCAGCGGCCCGGCGCGTCGCCCGGGATCAGGCCCGAGACGCCCAACCCGGTGCCGGGCCCGATCAGCGCGAACGGGGCGCCGGCCACCCCCGCGCCACCGCCGATCTGGCGCAGCTCGCCCGGCGCGAGGTCAGGCAGGGCAAGTGCGAGCGCGGTGAAGTCGTTGATCAAGATGAGGCGTTCGAGGCCGAGCGCCGTCTGCATGGCGGAGATCGAGAACGCCCAGTGGCAATTCGTCATCTGGATGTGGTCGCCGGTGATCGGGTTCGCGATGCCGATCGCGCACCAGGGCGGCGCAGGGCGGCCGATGCCTTTCAGGTACGCGGTGATCGCGTCGGCCAGCGTCGCGTGATCGGCGGTCGGCAAGGTGGCGATGTCGCGCAGCGGCGCACCGCCGGACTCCTGCCACGCGAAGCGCGCGTTCGTGCCGCCGACATCGCCGAGCAGCCGGGCCACCGTTCGTTCAGTCACGGCGACTCACGCATCGGCGAGGCCACCCAGCGTGGCCTGGCTGAAGCCGCCATCGACGTAGGTGATCTCCGAGGTGATGCCCGCGGCCAGGTCGGACATCAGGAAGGCCGCGGCATTGCCGACATCATCGATGGTCACATTGCGACCCAGCGGCGAATGGCTGGAGGCTTCGAGCATCCTGCCGAAGCCCTTGATGCCGGCAGCGGCGAGCGTCTTGATCGGACCGGCCGAGATGCCGTTGACACGCACGCCCTTCGGGCCAAGCGCGGCCGCGAGGTAGCGCACGCTGGCTTCGAGCGAGGCCTTGGCCAAGCCCATCGTGTTGTAGTTCGGCATGCTGCGCAGCGCGCCGAGGTAGGTCAGCGTGAGCAGGGCCGAGCCCGCGCGCAGGCGTGGCGCCGCGGCCTTGGCCAGCGCCGGGAAGCTGTAGCTGGAGATGTCGTGCGCGATGCGGAACGATTCGCGCGACAGGCCTTCGAGAAAGTCGC
>JBDUAG010000333.1:0-4870 GCA_040004785.1 Burkholderiales bacterium
CCTGCGCGCGCTGCTCGTGGCGCAGCCAGGCGCGCGAGATCAGCTCGCACAGGTTGAGGTAGCCCTGCTTGTTCTGCACCAGCAGCACCAGACGGCTCGCCGCCTTCTCGCCCCCGGTCGCTTCCACCCACACATCGGCGCCGATGATCGGCTTGACGCCGCGCTTGCGCGCGGCGCTGTAGAGCTTGACAGCGCCGAACAAGTTCGAGAGGTCGGTGATCGCGAGCGCGGCCTGGCCGTCGGCCGCGGCGAGATCCGCTGCATCCGCGATGCGCAGCGTGCCATCGGCAACGGAAAACTCGGTGTGGGTGCGCAGGTGAACAAAGGACATGGAACCCATTTTAGGTTTGGCGCGCCGCCTAAAATTGACACCGTGACATCAATTCTGAACATCTCCGCCTACAGGTTCGTGAGCCTGAGCGACACGGCGGGCTGGCGCGAGAGCATCCACTCTCAAGCAAAAAAACGCGAGCTCAAAGGCACGGTCTTGCTGGCCGACGAGGGCATCAACCTTTTCGTCGCCGGTGCGGAGCACCCGGTGCGTGAGTTCCTGGCCTGGCTCACGGGGCACGATGCGTTTCGTGGGTTGCCGATCAAGGAGAGCTGGTCGGCCGAGGTCCCTTTCGGCAAGCTGCTCGTGAAGATCAAGCCCGAGATCATCCGGATGAATCACCCGACCATCAAGCCCCAGGACCTGCGTGCGCCCGCGGTCGATGCGAGGACACTGGCGCGCTGGCTGAGCGCAGGCGTGGACGATGCCGGGCGCGAAGTCGTCACGCTCGACACCCGCAATGCGTTCGAGGTCGATCACGGCCGCTTCAGGAACGCGATCGACTGGCGCATCGGCAAGTTCAGCGAGTTTCCGCAGGCGCTGCTCGCGCACCGCGCCGAGCTTGAGGGCAAGACCGTCGTCAGCTATTGCACCGGCGGCATCCGCTGCGAGAAGGCTGCGCTGCTGATGCGCGAGGCGGGCGTGGCCAACGTGCTGCAGCTCGACGGCGGCATCCTCAAGTACTTCGAGGAAGCCGGCGGCGAACATTTCGAAGGGAATTGTTTCGTCTTCGACGAACGCGCGGCCTTGTCTGACACACTGGCGCCGAGCACCCCGCTATAAGGTCAGGCATGAACCTCCATCCGCGGCCCGCAGAGTCACCCGCCAGCCAGCTCGCACAGTCGTTTGCCGACGTCCGCCAAGCCACGCTGAGGCTGGCGGCGCCGCTCACGGCCGAAGATTGCCAGGTGCAATCGATGCCCGACGCGAGCCCGGCCAAGTGGCATCTCGCGCACATCACCTGGTTCTTCGAGACCTTCATCCTCGAGCGCTTCGAGCCCGTATTCAAGCCATTCGACGCCGCCTACCGCGTGCTGTTCAACAGCTACTACCAGGGCGTCGGCGAGATGCACCCACGCGCGCAGCGCGGCCTGATCACGCGGCCGACCCTCGCGGAGGTGATTCGCTACCGCGCGGACGTCGATGCGCGAATGCAGCGCCTGCTGGAAGCGCGTGCCGATGACGCGGTGCTCGCCGAACTGATCGCGCTCGGCCTGAACCACGAGCAGCAACACCAGGAGCTGCTGTTGACCGACATCAAGCACGTGCTGAGCTTCAACCCGACGCACGCGCCGTATGCGAAGCGCTGGCCGATGACCAGCGTACAGGCACAGCCGTTGCGCTGGGTCGGCCATGAAGCCGGGCTGATCGAGCACGGCCATGACGCGGTGCTCGACGGCACGTTCTGCTTCGACAACGAGACGCCGCGCCACCGCGCCTTCGCGGCGCCGTTCGAGCTTGCCTCAAGGCCGGTGAGCTATGGCGACGTCCTCGGGTTCATCGACGATGGCGGCTACCAGCGCCCCGAGCTCTGGCTGGCGATGGGCTGGGACTGGGTGCGCGCCGGCCAACGCTGCGCACCGCTCTACTGGCGCGAGGTCGATGGCCGCTGGATGAACCACACGCTGCAAGGAACGATCGAGATCGACACGCGCACGCCGGTCTGTCACCTGAGTTACTTCGAGGCCGACGCCTATGCCCGCTGGGCCGGGGCCCGGCTGCCGACCGAATTCGAGTGGGAGCACGCCGCGCGCCAGCTGCGCACGCCGGCGCATCCGAACTTCGCCGACCGCGGCGCGTTTCATCCGCTGCCGGCCGAAGATGCCGCCGGCGACGAACCAGCGCAGATGTTCGGCGATGTCTGGGAGTGGACTCAATCGAGCTACGGCGCCTACCCCGGCTACCGCCCGTTGCCTGGGGCCGTCGGCGAGTACAACGGCAAGTTCATGTGCAACCAGTACGTCCTGCGCGGCGGCTCCTGCGCCACGCCGGCGGGCCATGTGCGCGCGAGCTATCGCAACTTCTTCCCGCCCGACGCGCAGTGGCAATTCAGCGGGCTGAGACTTGCGCGCGATCGGTGAAACGGGCCGCGCTCAGGACGTGAGCACCGCCAGCACTTCGGAGCGGAACTCGCGCTGGTACAGGATCGTCACCACGCCGGACGTGGCCAGCATGAACACGACCGGCGAGAAGAACCAGCCGATCGCCGCGAACGCGAAGTAGTAGCCGCGCAGGCCGTCGTTGAAGGTCTCGGCGGCGAGGCCGACGACACGGCCGGCCTTGTCGGCAAAGGCCTCCCGCGACAGGCCTTCGGACACGAACCGCTCGGCCTCGGGCGCCGCCGCGACCAGCAACGCGCCGAAGGTGTACTGCCGCATCGACCAGGTGAAGCGGAAGAAGGCATAGACGAAGATCCCGAGCAGCAGGATCAGCTTCAGGTCAAAGATGAGCGCCGTCGTTCGCGCCGCGAACGGCAGCTCGCGCACGAGGTCGTTGACCTTGTCGCCGGCCAGCACGGCGAGCAGGCCGCCGATGATCAGGATCGTGGTCGACGCGAAGAACGACGGGCTGGTCGACAGGTTCTGGATCACCACGCCGTCGATGACACGCACCTCGCGGTAGGTCGTCTGCAGCATCCACTGTCGACGCACGGCGTTGGTGGCGGCGAGCACCGAGCGCTGCGAGGCGGCACCACGCCGGGCGAAATGCGCATAGCCGGACCAGCTGACGAAGAAGACGATGATCGCCACCCAGTCCAGCCAGGGCAGCAGCGTCGCGACTTTGATGACGGTATCCACGGCATCGACTCTACCAAGCCGTGCCGTGGCACACCACCGCGTTCACTGCAGGTCGAACAGCAGCAACTCCGCGTCGACGCCGCCTTCGATGCTCAGCGCGCTCTCGCCTTCGAACTTCAGCGCGTCGCCGCCTTGTAGCGCATGGCCGTTGACTGTGAGGCTGCCGCGCACGAGGTGCACGTAAAAACGGCGCGCCGGGTCGAGCGCACGCGTGAACTTTTCGGCGCCGTCGAACAGGCCGCTGTAGATCGCCGCATCGGCATGGATCGTCACCGAGCCCTCTCGGCCATCGGGTGAGGCCACCAAGCGCATCGCGCCGCGCTTCGAACCGGCATCGAAATGCTTCTGTTCGTAGTCGGCCTCGATGCCACGCACGTTCGGCTCGATCCAGATCTGCAGGAAGTGGGTGGTGGCATCCGGCGCGTGGTTGAACTCGCTGTGCATCACGCCGCGGCCCGCGCTCATGCGCTGCACGTCGCCCGGACGGATCACGCCGCTCACATCGGCGCCTGCCGTTCCATTGCCCATGCTGTCCTTGTGAGCCAGCTCGCCCGACAGCACGTAGCTGACGATCTCCATGTCGCGGTGACCGTGCGTGCCAAAGCCGGTGCCGGGGGCGATGCGGTCCTCGTTGATGACGCGCAGGTTGCCGAAGCCCATGTGGCGGGCGTCGCGGTAATCGGCGAACGAAAAACTGTGGTGACTCTTGAGCCAGCCGTGGTCGGCATGGCCGCGATCGGATGATTTGCGCAGGGTGATCATGGTGTCGATCCTTTCGTGCATTCAATGTAGTTCGCGCGCGTCGAGTCACCGCGCGCGGTACGTTGAAGCGATCGTTCAAATAAGATGAACGCCTGTTCCTGTCCACCCGCCCCCATGCCCGATCCCCGAAACGTCCTCACGCCCGAAGCACTCCTGATGATGGACGTGATCGCGCGCACCGGCAGCTTCGCCGCAGCTGCGCGCGAGCTCGGCAAGGTGCCGTCGTCGCTGACTTACAGCGTGCGCCAGCTCGAGGACTCGCTCGACGTGCTGCTGTTCGACCGCCGCTCGCGCCAAGCCCGGCTGACCCCCGCCGGCACCGAGCTGCTGCATGAAGGCCGGCGCCTGCTCGAGCAGATGGAGGCCGTCGCGAACCGCGTCAAGCGCGTCGCCACCGGCTGGGAGACGCAGCTCACGATCGCGGTCGACGGCATCGTCTCGCGCCTGACGATGCTCGAGCTGTGCGAGTCGTTCTACGCACTCAACCCCGGCACGCGGCTGCGCCTGCGCACCGAAGTCCTGGCCGGCACCTGGGAGGCGCTGGTCAGCGGCCATGCCGATCTGGCCATCGGCGTCGGGCTGGAAGGCAGCGTGCCGAGTGGCGTGCAGGTCAAGGAGATCGGCACCGTCGAGTTCGTGTTCGCGGTCGCGCCGCACCACCCCCTCGCCGCGGCCAGTGCGCCGATCACCGACGCCGAGCTGGTGCGCCACCGCGCGGTGGCGGTGGCCGATTCGGCGCAGCGCCTCGCGCCGATCACCGTGAACCTGCTGCCCGGGCAGGACGTTCTTACCGTGGGCAGCATGCAGCTCAAGATCGAAGCCCAGATGCGCTGCATGGGCTGTGGCTACGTGCCGGAGCCGATGGCGCGCGAGCACATCGCTGCCGGCCGGCTCGTCGCGAAGGCGATGCAGCGCACCCTGCGCCCGCCGAAGATCGGCTGCGCCTGGCGCACGCCGGACGCGAGCGCGCCAGGTGCGG
>JBDUAG010000334.1:0-4869 GCA_040004785.1 Burkholderiales bacterium
TCGGCGGCGTTCGCATCCGCGCGCACACCGAGGTCGCCGCGCCGGTAGGCCATCGCGAGCTCGAAGTTGGCCTCGGCGCTGTCGTGCTCGGCGGCGCGCTCGAACCAGCGCCGCGCCATCTCCGGGTCGGCCGGCCCGCCCTCGGCGGCGACCAGCATCTGGCCGAGCATGAACTGCGCCTCGGGCAGTTCGGCCGCGGCGGCCTCGCCCAGCCAGCGCCGCGCCGCGACGAGGTCGACCGGCACGCCGGCCGCGCCGCGCCGCAAGAGCAGGCCGAGGTGATAGGCGGCCGCGGGCAGGTGTCGATCCGCGGCGACGCGCAGGTGCACGGCTGCCGCACGCGCATCGGTCGGCACGCCCGCGTCGCCGTTCAGCAACCGCTTGCCATGTGCCAGCTCGCTCTCGGCATCCGGCGCGCAGGCAGCCACAGCGCACAGCAGTGCCGCGACGATGCCAATGCTCAACCGGTTCATTGGCTCAGGTCGATCGCGTAGTCCGCCAGCAGCTTGCCGCTGCCGTCGTCCGCATTGATCACCGACACGTTCGACAGCCCGGCGCTCTGCGCCAGCGCGATCTGGCCGGCGGCCGACTTGAACGTCACCCGCCCGGCGGTCGTGACCTTGGTGAAGCGCCAGCTGCGCGCCGAGCCGTCCGTCACGCGCGTGAGGCTCTTCGCCGCCTTGATGTAGGCGATCAGCACGTCACGGTTCGCGTCTGGCGAGGCATAGATCGTCTTGCTGCCGTCCAGCCCCGGGAAGCCGCCACCGCCGCTGGCGCGGTAGTTGTTCGTCGCGACGATGAACTCCGCGTTGGCATCGATCGCCGCGCCCTTGTGGCTCAGGTTGCGGATACGGCTGCCGAGCGGCTGCGTGACGTCGATCTCGTAGCTCAGGTCCGGCGACGTGAAGAGGTCGAAGTTGTAGCCGGGGAAGCTGCTCACCAGCGCCTGGTCGGCCGTCTTGCTCGGGTCGATCTGATTGAAGCGCGTGGCTGCCTTCTCGAGCCAGGCCTGAATGTCGCTGCCCTTGACCTTCACCGCATAGATGGTGTTCGGGTAGAGGTACAGGTCGGCCGCGTTGTTGATCGCGACATTGCCCTGCGCCACGTCGGTAAAGTCGTTGCCGCCGCCGAAGCCGCTCTTGAACGGCGCGCTCACCGACAACACCGGCAGCGTCTTGTATTGGGGCAGATTCGCGCTGATGTAGTCCGCGACGTACTTGGCCTGTGCCTCGTTGACGATCTGGACGGCCGAAACATCGCCGACATCGGCGAAGTAGCTGTTCATGCGGAAGTCGGTGCTGCCGATCGGCGTCTTCACGTAGGCAATCGTCGCCGCATGCTCAGCTGCGATCGCGGCCGCGACACTCGGATCGGGGTCGACGTAGCTCTTGTCGGCGTTCTGCGTCGCACGCGCCTCGACGACGGTCTTGCTGGTGTCGACGCTCCATTTGCCGCCGGCATAAGCCAGCTCCAGCTTGACCACGCCGAGGTGCTTGCCCCAGAAGTTCGCCATCACGGTCGGCACGCCGTTGACCGTGCCTTTGGTCTTGTCGACTCCGGGCAGGTTGAACTGCGCCACGGTGCTCGTGGCATCCGGAAAGATCTGGTGCGAGTGGCCGATCAGCATCGCGTCGATGCCGGCGACCTTCGAGAGATGCCAGTTGCCGTTTTCCATGTCCGGCGTATACGTCGAATTGTCGAGCCCGCCGTGCGAGATCGCGACGACCAGGTCGGCGCCCTTCGCGCGCATCTCCGGCACGTACTTCTGGGCCGTCTCGACCAGACCCTGCGTCGACACCTTGCCGTCGAGCCAGCGCTTGTCCCAGGCCATGATGGTCGGCGGCGTGAAGCCGATGATGCCGATGCGCACCGGGACCTGCACCGTCTTGCCGTCGGCCTGCTGGGCCGAAAACGTCTTCGTGATGATCTGGTACGGGCTGAACAGCGCGCTGCCGCTCTTCAGGCTCGTGACGTTCGCGAGCACCTGCGGGAACGCCGGCCCGGCGCAGCGCTTGGTCGCGGTGACGCCGTCGACGTTGAACTGGCTGCCGGTGACCTGGTTCAGGAACGGCAGGCCGTAGTTGAACTCGTGGTTGCCGATGCCGCCGCCGTCGTAGGCGATGGCGTTCATCACCTTGTACATCGCCAGGGTCTGGTCGCAGGCGATCGGCGTCACGAGGGCCTGGTAGTCCGCGAGCGCCGTTCCCTGGATCGTGTCGCCGTTGTCGAGCAGCACATTGTTCGGGAACTCGGCGCGCGCCGTCTTGATCAGCGCCGCAACACGCTCGAACCCGAGCGACTTGTCTTCGGCAAGCTTGAAGTAGTCATAGCTCTGCACATTGCTGTGCAGGTCGGTCGTCTCGAGCAGCGCGACGGTCGTGCGCGTGCCCTCCGCGACCGCGGGGGCGCTGGTGTCGTCGTTGCCGCCGCAAGCCTGCAGGCCCAGCAGCGACACCAGCACAAGTGGTGACAGGACGGGACGAAGGACGAAACGATTCGGCACGGCAGCTCCGGCAGATTTGAATCGGTCGAGTATTCGAAGATCAGGTGAAAGCTTGGTGACAAGCCGCTGCGATCGCACAGGCGCAGGAGCCTGCACGCAGTTCGCGGTTCCGCTGGCGGATGTCATCCCAGGCGCCATGCGCTTGTCGCGAGGACTGCGCCATTGCGTTGCCGGTCAAAAGCGTCCCAAGAATAGGTGGGACGTTTGATCGCCTGATGAATGAGGCAACACGTACGCACCGCTGCGCGTGCAGTCGGAGAAATCTTCAGGGTTGAGCAACCCTCGCCGTTTGTGGCCGCGCAGGGCCTCGGTCACACCTCGGACGGCAGTTCGACAGACCAGAGTTTTTCGCCATCGATGCCGTGCAGCGAGACCGCCAAGGCCTTCGTGCGAGCGTCGATGCGACCGATTCCGAAGAACTGCAGACGCTCCTTCGGGCTGCGGTTCTGCTTCATGTCCTTGGGAATGCTGACAAACTTCACGTCGGGACCGAAGGTCTTGTCGATGTCACCGGGGCCGAATGTGCCTGCGTTGATGGGGCCGCCGACAAACTCCCAGAACGGCTTGAAGTCTGAGAAGCGCGCGTTCTCGGGCCGGTACTGCGTGGCCGATGCATAGTGCACATCGGCGGTGACCCACACGACGTTGCGGATGTGCTCGCGCTTGATGAAGCGAAGCAGCTCGGCGACCTCCAGCTCGCGCCCGGACGGCGGGCCGTCGTCCGCATTGGCCCACGCTTCGAAGGTGCCTTTGGGTACATCGGGGTTCAGGTCGGGCACGACAATCGAGAGAGGCATGTCGCTGGCGATCACCTTCCAGGTGGCGCGCGACGCCTTCAACGCCCGCTTGAGCCATTGCGTCTGTTGTGGACCCAGGAAGTCGGCATCGCGACCACCAGGCTGCTGGTTGGTCGAGTTGGCGCCGCGGTAGCTGCGCTCGTCGAGCATGAACACATCGGCCAGCGGACCGAAGCGAAACGCGCGATAGACACGCTCCGGGTCGATGGGATCAGGGCGCATCGGGTTGAATTCGAACATCGCGCGGTTCGCACGTGCTGCGAGCAACGACGCACTTCGCTCCGAGTAACGCGCCTCCTCCGGGCCGATGCGTTGACCCGGGTACCAGTTGTTGCGTGTCTCGTGGTCGTCCCATTGCACCAGCATGGGAACCTCAGCGCAGAAGCGGCGTTTGTGCGCATCGAGCAGGTTGTACGCAAAGGCCCCGCGGAAGTCATCCAGCGTCTGCGCGACATGCGACTTGGCCTCGGTGGTCACGTTCTTCCAGATCGTTCCATCCTCCAATCTGACTTCAGATTGGATCGGACCGTCGGCGTAGATCTGGTCGCCCGAATGGATGAAAAAGTCGGGCTCGAAACGCCGCATTGCGTCGTAGACGCGATAGCCACCGAAGGCTTCGTTGATGCCCCAGCCTTGCCCGGCCTCGTCGCCGGAGAACGCAAAGACCAGGTCGCGCGGCTTGCCCACAGGTGGCGTGCGGAAGCGGCCGGCCACCGGGGCGCTGAAGGCCGACGGGTCGGCCAGGTTCTGGAACTGCACTCGGTAGAAGATGGTCTGCCCGGCGGGCAAGCCCGTGAGGTCCACGCGGGCCGTGAAGTCACTGGACTCGATGGCCGCAGGCCCCACGATTCGTCGAGGATCGCGCATGGTCTCGGTGGTGGACCACTCGACGAGCAGCCGCGAAGGTCGGTCCGCGCGCGACCAGACGATTGCGCAATCAACGTCGACATCGCCACTCATCACGCCGTACGGAATTTGCGGCCGGGCTGACTCTGGGGTAATGACGGCGGGCGCCACGCCTTGGGCGAGAACTTCGCGCAGTCCGCCGGTGACCATCAGTCCGGCAGCACCCAGGATTTTCAGAGCATCCCGGCGGCGCGGTAGGCCGCTCCCCGCTTCCTCGGCGTGAGCAACGTGGTCGGGGTACTCGGAGGAGTTCATGGCATCTGGCTTATCAACGTTTCGACTCCACGATGTTCGGTTGCAGGTGTGAAGGGACGATGACTGTGGGACAGATCGTTCGTGCCGATGTCGTTCTGGACGAGCAGACGGCCTGGTGCTGGATTGACCTACCTCGGCTTTACCGACATCAGAAAGTGGGAATGAGCCCTTAGGCAGCCGACGCAGCAGCAGCCCAAAGGCTGACCCTCGTGCGTATGGCCGCTGAGTGGACCGCACCTGCTGCCGCGTCAACGGCGGGACTTAAAATCGTCTCGATACCCCCAAATGCACCCCCAGAAGCCACAAGCTTCGATCGGCCCGGTTTGGACGAAAATGGACGACTGGAAAAGAAAAGGCTCTTTGCTCATTAGTTGATGACGAGCCTACAAGCCGACAGCTATGGCCAGG
>JBDUAG010000335.1:0-4853 GCA_040004785.1 Burkholderiales bacterium
CGCCGCAGTGGATCGGCGACGCGGTGATGTCCGAGCCGCTGCTCGCGCGGCTCGCCGCGCGGGGCGAGCAGATCACTGTGGCGGCGCTGCCCTGGGTCGCGCCGGTCTATCGCGCGATGCCGCAGGTCGGCGACGTGATCGAGCTGCCGTTCGCCCACGGCCGGCTCGACTGGGCCGAGCGCCGGCGCATCGCGGCCGGACTGCGCGGCCGATTCGACACCGCCTACGTGCTGCCGAACTCGCTCAAATCGGCGCTGATCCCGTGGCTCGCACGCATTCCGACGCGCATCGGCTACGTCGGCGAGAGCCGGGTCGTGCTGCTGAACCGGCGCCTGCCGAACCCGGTGGGCCGACCGCCGATGGTCGCGTTCTACAGCGCGCTGGCAGGCTCACCAGTTTCTGAAGGTGAGCGCCCACTGATGAAATTCCCTTCATCAGTACTCGATGCTGCGACGAATGGGGCAGGCATCGAGCGGGGTGCGTACTGGGTCTTCGCGCCTGGCGCCGAGTACGGCCCGGCCAAGTGCTGGCCCGCCGAGCGCTACGCCGAACTGGCGCGCGGGCTGTTCGCCGCTCACGGCCAACCGGTGCTGCTGCTCGGCTCCGGCAAGGAGGCCGCGCTGTGCGAGACGATCGCCGCCGCCGCGCCGGGCGCCTGCCGCGTGCTGGCCGGCAAGACCGCGCTGCTCGACGCGATGGCGCTGATCGCGGCGGCGCGCGGTGTCGTCAGCAACGATTCGGGCCTGATGCATGTGGCCGCCGCGTTCGCCGTGCCGCAGGCGGCGGTCTTCGGCTCGACCAGCCCGGAGCACACGCCGCCGCTGAACCCGCGCGCGCGGGTGGTCTGGCTGAAGGAAGAGCTGCAGCTCGACTGCGCGCCCTGCTTTGACCGCGTCTGCCGCTTCGGCCACACGCGCTGCCTCAATGAGGTGAGCGCCGCGCGCGTCGATGCGGCCTTGAGCGACGCGCTTGGATAGGGCACCCGGCTCCGGCGGACCGGAGCCACCCGCCGGGCGGGTGCGCAGCCGCCTTGGGGCGGCCCGGCGCCGTCTGCGCTAAAGCACCAGCTTGCCGATGTAGAGGACCGGTCCGTGCGGCTTGCCATCCGGCGAGCCGCCGGCGCCTTCGAGCGTCACCGCGAGTGCGGCCGTGCCTTCGAGCACCTTGCCACGCTGCACGACGGTCGCCTTGTCGGCCGCGATCACGCCGAGCGAGCGCGGCGCGCCCTCGGGCGGCAGCGACCAGAGCTCGAGCGAGTGGTTCGCTTCCATGCTGACGTTGACCAGCGGCCGCGTGACCATCGCGCGCCCGTCGCCGCTGATGCTGGCGACGAAAGAGGCCGGCACGACCGCGCCCGGCGCGGCCCCCGGCGCGGGCGCGGCGGCCGAGAGCACGACCACGATCGGCGGCTGCACCGGGCCCGGCGAGGCGAGCATCAGCGCCAGGGTCAGCGTCGCGAGCGCGCCGATGGCGGAGAAGCCGCGCCAAAACGCGAGCCGCCGCCACCAGCCAGCACGCAATTCGGGCGCTGCCGCGCCGGCATGTGCCGCGCCGTGAATCTTGGCCTCGATGCGCTGCCAGACCTCGGGCGACGGCTTCTGCGGTTCGACCTCGGCGGTGAGCGGCATCAGCCGCGCCTGCCATTCGCGCACCGCGTGGCGCAGCGCCGGATGGGCGGGCAGCAGCTTTGTGAAGCGGCGACGCGCGGGGCCGCGCAGCAGGCCGCTGACGTACTCCGCAGCGAGGCGGTCGGCAAGTTCCGGGCGGCTGTAGTCCATTTCAGCTCCCGGCCCGTTCGGCATCGCGCTCGACCGCGCTGTCGAGGCAGCCCTTCAGCGACATCAACGCGCGACGCACCCACGACTTGACCGTGCCAAGCGGCTGGCGCATCGAGTCGGCGACCTCGGCATGGCTCAGGCCGTCGAAGAACGCGAGGGCGACGCTCTGGCGCTGCTGCGGGTTCAGGCTCTCCATGCAGCGCCCGAGCGCACGCGCATCCGAAGCCCGGCTCAGCAGATCGAGCGGCCCGGGCGCGTCGTCGGCCACGGTGTCGTACACGTCGGTTTCCTCGTCGTCGTTGGTGGTGGTGACATTGGTCTTCAAGAGCGGCTGGGCATGCGCGCGGCGCAGGCTGTCGATCGCGCGGTTTCGCGCCACGCTCGTCAGCCATGTCAGCGGCTGACTTTGCGCGGCATCGAAGCTTTGCGCAGCGCGCCAGACGTTGACATACACCTCCTGGAGGATGTCCTCGGCGAGCGCCCTGTCCCGCTGGATACGCATCACCACGCCGAGCAGATGCGCGCTGGTTCGCTCGTAAAGCGTGGCAAATGCCGCACGGTCACCCAGCCCGGTGCGCGAAAGCAGGCCGGAGAGTTCGACGCTGCGGTCGCTCCAGTCGCTCTGTGGCGTCGGTCGGGGGGTCGGCATGGTCGGGCGGGGGCTTCGTACAATCATCTGCAATCAACCCTCATCTTATGTCCACGTCACGCGAATTCGTTCTCACGCTGTCTTGTCGCGATGCCAAGGGCATTGTTTACGCCGTGTCGGGCCTGTTGTTCGAGGCCGGCTGCAATATCCTCGATTCACAACAGTTCGGCGACGTGCTCAGCAGCGACGCGACCGGTCTGTTCTTCATGCGCGTGCATTTCGAGGCGCCGCCGGCGCTGGCCGAGACTGCCCTGCTGGAGCAGATGTTCGCGCCCCTGCGCGAGCGCTTCGCGATGAACCTGTTCGTGCACGACATGGCGCGCAAGCCGCGCCTGCTGCTGATGGTGAGCCGCCACGGGCATTGCCTGAACGACCTGCTGTTTCGCTGCCAGTCCGGCCAGCTCGACGCCGAGATCGCCGCGGTGGTCTCGAACCACCCGGACTTCGCCGAGCTGTGCGCGAGCCACGGCGTGCCGTTCCACCACCTTGCACTGCCCGTGGGTGCCAGCGCCGAAGCCAAGCGCGCGCAGGAGCGCCAGGTCGAGCATCTGGTCGAATCGCAGCAGATCGATCTGGTCGTGCTGGCGCGCTACATGCAGATCCTGAGCGCCGAGTTCTGCGCGTTTCTCACGGGCCGCGCGATCAACATCCACCACAGCTTCCTGCCGAGCTTCAAGGGGGCGAAGCCGTACTACCAGGCGCACGAGCGCGGCGTGAAACTGATCGGTGCGACCGCGCACTATGTGACGGCCGAGCTCGATGAGGGCCCGATCATCGAGCAGGATGTCGAGCGCGTCGATCACTCGCACAGCCCAGAGGATTTCACCGCGGTCGGCCGCGACGTCGAGAGCGTCGTGCTCGCGCGCGCGGTGCGCTGGCATGTCGAACACCGCGTGCTGCTCAATGGCCGCAAGACCGTCGTGTTCCGTTGAGCTGAGACCATGTCCCGATCCAAACCCACCGCGCCACTCGCTTCGCCGGACGAGATCGAGCAGCAGTTCTACGAAGCGCTGCAGCACGGCGACATCGAGCGCCTGATGAGCGTGTGGTCGGACGACGAGGAGATCAGCTGCGTGCATCCCGGCGGGCCGAGAGTCGTCGGCGCGGGGGCGATTCGTTCGGCGTTCGAGTCGATCTTCGCGCACGGCGCGGTCAACGCGCGGCCGGAGAAAGTGCGGCGCCTGCAGACGCTCAGCTGCGCGGTGCACAGCGTGCTCGAACAAATCCAGATCATGACGCCCGAGGGCCCGCAGTCGGCCTGGGTGGTTGCGACCAACGTCTACCTGAAGACGGCACAAGGCTGGCGGCTCGTCTCGCACCATGCCAGCCCGGGCTCGCCGCGCGAGGTGCAGGACATCGTCGAGGCGGCTTCCACGCTTCATTGACCGATGCAGCAGTACCGCGCCCCGCGCTGGCTGATCGGTGGCAACGCGCAGACGATCTGGCCGGCGCTGTTCTCGACCCGTTTCCACGGCCCGGTGCCGAGCTTCCGGCGCGAGCGCTGGGCAACACCCGACGGCGACTTCGTCGATGTCGACTGGCAGGGCGATGATCCGGCCAAGCCCTTGCTGGTGCTGTTCCACGGCCTCGAGGGCTCGTCGGGCAGCCACTACGCGCAGGCCTTCGCGCACTGGGCCCGCGGCCACGGCTGGCGCTTCGCGGTGCCGCACTTTCGGGGTTGTTCCGGCGAGCTCAACCTGGCGCCGCGCGCCTATCACTCGGGCGATTTCGAGGAGATCGGCTGGATGCTCACGCGCGTCCGCTCGCAGCACGCGGGCCCGATCGCCGCGGTCGGCGTCTCGCTCGGCGGCAATGCGCTGTTGCGCTGGGCCGAGGAGGCGGGCGAGTCGGCCGCCGCGATCGCGAAGGCGGTGTGCGCGGTGTCGTCGCCGATCGACCTGGCCGCCGGCGGCCACGCGATCGGCACCGGCTTCAATCGGCAGGTCTACACGCGCATGTTCCTGCGCTCGATGAAGCCCAAGGCGTTGCGCAAACTCGCGCAGCATCCGGGTCTGTTCGATCGCGACAAGCTGCTCGCCGCGCGCACGCTGTACGAGTTCGACGATGTGTTCACCGCGCCGCTGCACGGCTTCCGCAACACCGACGACTACTGGCTGCGCGGCTCGGCCAAGCCGCACCTGCGCCGCATCCGCATCCCGACGCTGGTGCTCAACGCGCGCAACGACCCGTTCGTGCCGGCGCACTGCCTGCCGCACGCGCGCGAGGTCGGCGAGTTCGTCACGCTGTGGCAGCCGCCGCATGGTGGACACGTCGGCTTCCCCGGTGGGCGCTGGCCGGGGCATGTTCACACCTTGCCTGAGCAGGTCATGGGCTGGATCAAGTCGCACATCTGAGTCACTATCGGCGTATGGACGACATCGTCAAACAGGCGCTGAAGAAGTGGCCCAACGTGCCGCACTGCTACG
>JBDUAG010000336.1:0-4851 GCA_040004785.1 Burkholderiales bacterium
GCGATGATCTTCTCGACGACCTGCCAGGTGATCGGCTCGATGTACGTGACGTCGGCCATCTCCGGATCGGTCATGATCGTCGCCGGGTTGCTGTTGACGAGGATGACCTTGTAGCCCTCTTCGCGCAGCGCCTTGCAGGCCTGCGCCCCGGAGTAGTCGAACTCGCAGGCCTGGCCGATGATGATCGGTCCGGCGCCGATGATGAGGATGGATTTGAGGTCGCTGCGCTTAGGCATTCTTCTTCTCCGCGTTCTTGGCAGTCATGAGCGCAGTGAAGCGGTCGAACAGATACGCGATGTCATGCGGCCCGGGCGAGGCCTCCGGGTGTCCCTGGAAGCAGAACGCGGGCTGATCAGTGCGCATCAGGCCCTGCAGCGTGCCGTCGAACAGCGAGACGTGGGTCGGGCGCAGGTTCGCCGGCAGCGTCTTCTCATCGACCGCGAAACCATGGTTCTGGCTGGTGATGCTGACGACGCCGGTGTCCAGATCCTTCACCGGGTGGTTCGCGCCGTGGTGGCCGAACTTCATCTTGAAGGTCTTCGCGCCCGAGGCCAGCGCGAGGATCTGGTGCCCCAGGCAGATGCCGAAGGTCGGGATCCCGGATTCGATCAGCTCGCGCGTCGCCGCGATCGCGTAATCGCAAGGCTCCGGATCGCCTGGACCGTTGCTCAGGAAGATGCCGCCAGGCCGGTGTTTCAGCACCTCGGCCGCGGGTGTCTGCGCCGGCACCACGGTGACTCGGCAACCGCGGCTGGCGAGCATGCGCAGGATGTTGCGCTTGACGCCGAAGTCGTAGGCGACGACGTGGAAGGTCGGCGCATTCTGCCGGCCGTAGCCGGCGCCGAGCGCCCACTCGGTCTCGGTCCATTCGTAGGGCTCGCGCTCGCTGACGACCTTGGCCAGATCGAGGCCACTCATACTCGGCGCGGCCTTCGCCCGCGCGATCGCATCAGTGGCGTGCGCATCAGTCAGCACCTCGCCCAGCGGCAAGGTCAGGATGCAGCCGTTCTGCGCGCCCTTGGTGCGCAACACCCGCGTCAAGCGCCGCGTGTCGATGTTGGCGATGGCGACCGTGCCTTCGCGTTCGAGGTACTGCGACAGCGTCATGCTGCTGCGGAAGTTCGACGCCCGCAGCGGCAAGTCCTTGATGATCAGACCGGCCGCGAACACCTTCTTCGCTTCGACGTCTTCCGTGCTGATGCCGTAGTTGCCGATATGCGGATAGGTCAGCGTGACGATCTGGCGGCAGTAGCTCGGGTCGGTGAGGACTTCCTGATAGCCCGTCATCGCGGTGTTGAACACCACTTCACCGACGGTGTGGCCAGGAGCGCCGATCGAAATGCCGCGGAAGACCGTGCCGTCTGCGAGTGCCAGGAGGGCCTGGGCTTGAGGGAACAGCAGTTGCGGCGGCACCGGCATTTCTCCGTGTTGTGTGCGCCCAGCGTTGCGAGCTGCTGGCAAGAAAACTGTCGGCGTTTTCGGTGCAGAAACCGCTGCTTTCGCGGCCGTTCGGCGGCCTGAAAACGGCGTGAGTTGTGCTGGGCGGGTGGGTTAAGGGTAAACCTTCAAATTATAGACCACGCGACCATGCCGACCGGTCGCACCAACGAACCCCGCAGAGACCCGCCCTTAGACTCGTCGCATGTTCCGCACCGCACCCACTGTTCCCGCGCCGGCGGGGCGCAGCGACACCCTGCCGCTGCTGGTCGGCGCGCTCGCGGCGGCCAGTTTCATCAGCATGGACAGCGTGATCAAGCTGCTCGCGCTGCGTTTCGACGCCTTACAGCTGGGCTTCTTCCGCTTCGCCGGGGGCAGCGTGTTCGCCGTCGCGCTGTGGCTCTGGAAGCGTTCGCCGCTGCCGACCCGCGATGCGTGGAAGCTGCACATCCTGCGCAGTGCGCTGCTGCTGTGCTCGCTGCTCAGCTACTTCTTCGCGCTGACCCAGCTGCCGCTGGTGCAGGCTGTGACGATCTCCTACCTTGCGCCGATCTTCGTCGCCGTGCTGTCGATTCCGGTGCTGAACGAGCGCCCCAAGGGTTCGATCTGGCTGGCGCTGGCAGCCGGCCTCAGTGGTGTGCTGATCTCGGTGCTGCCCGAACTCCGCGCCAGCGTAGCCGGCGTGAGAAGCACGCACCTGCTCGGCATGGCCGGCGCCGCGGCTGCGGCGGTCTCGTTCGCCGGCGTGATGCTGCTGGCACGCCGGCAGTCGGGCACCGACTCGATGTGGACGATCCTGCTCGTGCAGAGCGTGCTGCCCCTGTTGCTGCTCGCAGGGCCGGCGGCCTGGCGCTGGCAACCGATACTGGGCAGCGACGTAGCGCTGATCCTGCTCGCAGGCGGCCTCGGCACGCTCGGGCTGCTGTGCCTCACGCACGCGTTCACGCGGTTGGAGGCGAGCCGGGTCGCGCCGCTCGAGTACACCGGCCTGGTCTGGGCCACGGCGCTGGGTTACCTGCTGTTCGGCGAGATCCCCACGCTCGCCACGATGGCCTCCGCCGCCTTGATCGTCGGCGGCTGCCTGCTGCTGTTGCGTCGCTAGCGCTACGCAGACAGCGCTGCGATCCCGGCCTTCGCGATCTGCGCGTCCTCGTTCGACTTCACGCCGCTGACGCCAACCGCGCCGAGACACTGGCCATCGATCATGATCGGCACGCCCCCTTCCAGCATCCCCGCGACCTCGGGCACGCTCAGGAACGAGGTGCGACCACCGTTGATGATTTCCTCGTAGATCCGGCTCTCGCGCCGGCCCAGCGCCGCGGTGTGCGCCTTCGCAGGGGCGATGTGGGCCGAAATCGGCGGGGCGCCGTCCAGGCGCTGGAGCCAGAGCAGGTGGCCGCCGTCGTCGACGATCGCGATCGTGACGCCCCATTGGTTCGCGACGGCTTCGGCTTCGGCCGCGGCGGCCACGCGTTTCACGTCGGTCAGGGACAGATAGGGCTTGGTATTCATGGTGTCAGGGTCTGGTTTGGTGGGAATTCGGCCTCGACTGTACGCACGAACCAGCATGCATGATTCGCGCCCACGGAACTAGAATCCGCCAAGCGGGTCACAACCCGCGTTGTTCACCACACGGAGGTACGATGAACCAACCCCTGCAAACAGGATTCCCGGGCTACGCTGGCGGTGTCACGTCGGTCGAGCAGCGCAACCGCGTGCTGCGCAACACCTACTGGCTGCTCGCGCTCTCGATGGTGCCAACCGTGCTCGGCGCCTGGATCGGCGTCTCGACCGGCATCACCCGGGCAATGGGCCACGGCATGAGTGCGATCGTGTTCCTGGCCGGCGCGTTCGGTTTCATCTACGCGATCGAGAAGACCAAGAACTCCGCTGCCGGCGTGCCGGTGCTGCTGGGTTTCACGTTCTTCATGGGCCTGATGCTGTCGCGCCTGATCGGCGCGGTTCTGGGCATGAATAACGGCTCGGGCATCGTGATGACCGCCTTTGCCGGCACCGGCGCGATCTTCCTCGGCATGGCGACGCTGTCTTCGGTGATCAAGCGCGACATCTCGTCAATGGGCAAGTTCCTGTTCATCGGCGTGATCATGCTGATCGTCGCCGGGTTGGCAAACATCTTCCTGCAGTCGAGCGCGTTGATGATCACGATCTCGGTGATCGCGATCGGCATCTTCTCGGCCTTCATCATCTATGACCTGAAGCGCGTGCGCGACGGCGAAGAGACGAACTACATCAGCGCCACGCTGAGCGTCTACCTCGATCTGTACAACATCTTCCAGTCGCTGTTGTCGATCCTGGGCTTTGCGAGCAGCCGCGACTAACGGCAACGCCTGTCGGCAAGTTGGACGGCGGGGGCCCCTTTGGGCCCCCTTCTCATTCAGGGCTGGCAGAGATGCGCGATGGAGTTCGCGTAGTACGCCAGCACCTTCAGTTCGGCCGGGTTCGCCACGAACAGGCCACGGCGCTCGGTGACGAGGTGGCGCAGCGTCAGCATGCGCAGGCCCACGGTCAGTGCGTAGTCGCGGTCGGTGCGCGGCACGTAGACGTGGGCCCCGCGCGCCTCGACCTGCCCGATCAGCGCCAGCACCTCCGCCTTCAGCTCCAGTTCAGACAGCGCACGCTGCGTGTCGCGCATGAACACGCTCGCGACCAGCGGCACCGGCAGCACCGGCACGATCTGGCCGATCACGCTCATCAGATCGCGCCCGACCTGCGCCACGGCCGCACGCCGGGCGGCATCGTCGAGCACCCGAAAGTCAAGCTGCGCCTGCCGCACATGCGCCCGCATCGAGACCGGCTTGCCGAAGTTCACGCAGGCGTAGCCATAGCGATAGCGCCGGCCGGTCAGCGTGAACACGGCCTGGCGCGCGAGGTAGGCGCCAGTAATGGCGAGCGTGCGCGCCAGACCGCTGCGTGGCGGCTTCGTGTCGAGCTGGCGCAGCAGCGTGCGGTCTTCGATGACGCGGTCGTAGTTGATCCCGACCGGGATGAACACGAGGTCGCGTTCGCCGTCCGGGTTGAATCCCTTGAGCATGTAGTCGAGCAGGCCGAGCTTGGGCTCGCGCAATCGGCCGTCGACGGTGAGCCCACCCTCGGGGTACATCGCCTGCGGCACGCCGCCCTCGGTGGCCATCTGCACATAGCGCTGCAGCACCATGCGGTACAGCGGGTCGCCCGAATTGCGGCGCACGAAGTACGCGCCCATCGCGCGGATCAGGCCCTGCAGCGGCCAGATGCGCGCCCATTCGCCGACCGCGTAGCTCAGCGCGACTCGTTCGGCGGCGAGGAACGACACCAGGATGTAGTCCATGTTGCTGCGGTGGTTCATCACGAACACGACGGTGGACTTCGGGTTGATCGCGGTCAACGATTCGGCATCGGTGTAGCCCAGCCGCA
>JBDUAG010000337.1:0-4848 GCA_040004785.1 Burkholderiales bacterium
AAACCCGCATGAATGCTGGGTTACGGCCGGGTCAGCGGGTCAAAGTTCGGCCTAGTCTGCACGCCAAGGAGCGGCCGATGAATGGATCTGAACGGCCACGCCTGGCCATCCTGCTGCTTGTGGCCGGTACGCACCGCTCGGAGTCGTTCAGCCAGGGACTGCTGGGCGCCGCATTGCTGAAGTAGAAAGTTATGGCTACTTGATGGCTGTCACGACCTAGCCCTTGCTACGCGTTACGAACTCAACACCACCGCTATCGGTGTACGCGCTGCGGGCTTCTTGGACAAATCTTGTTGCAGGCGAGTAGAGAACTTGGGTCAGACACTCGGTTCGAGTGCTGAGGCGGCTGGCAGAAGGTTCCCTTCTGTGAGTGCCAGGGAAACCCGACGCCGGCGCATCAGCAAGTACGCTGCCGGGATCACGAACATCGACAGCAGCGGCGCAGTAATCATCCCGCCCACCATCGGCGCCGCAATGCGCTGCATCACTTCGAAGCCGGTGCCCGTTCCCCACATGATCGGCAGCAGACCGGCCAGGATCACCGCGACGGTCATCGCCTTGGGGCGAACGCGCAGGACTGCCCCTTCGCGGATCGCGCCGAGCAAGTCCTCGGTGCTGGTCTTACCCTGCGCCAGGCGTTCGTTCCACGCCGTCTTCAGGTACAGCAGCATGATCACGCCGAACTCGGCCGACACACCGGCCAGCGCGATGAAGCCGACCGCGCCGGCCACCGACAGGTTGTAGCTGAGCAGGTACAGCAGCCAGATGCCGCCGATCAACGCAAAGGGCAGCGCGGCCATGATCAGCAGCGCCTCGTCGAATGCCGCGAAGGTCAGGTACAGCAGCACGAAGATGATGAGCAGTGTGAACGGTACGACCACCTTCAGCTTCGCCGTCGCACGCTCCAGGAACTCGAACTGGCCGGACCACGAGATCGAATAACCCGGTGGCAGCTTCACGTCCTTCGCGACCGCACGCTGCATGTCCTGCACGGCCGAGCGAAGGTCGCGCCCGCGGATGTCCACATAGACCCAGCCCGACAGCCGTGCGTTCTCGCTGCGCAGCATCGGCGGGCCGTCGGTGACGCGGATGTCGGCCACGTCCGACAGCAACAAACGTTGCCCGCGCTCGTTGACGATGGGCAGGCTTCGCAGCTTCTCCAAAGAGTCTCGAATTTCCCGTGGATAGCGCACGCTGATCGGGAAGCGTTGCAAGCCTTCCACGGTCTCGCCGACGTTCTCGCCGCCAACAGCCGAGGTGATGACGGACTGCACGTCAGCGATGTTCATGCCGAAGCGGGCCGCATCGTCGCGACGGATTTTCACGTCCACGTAGCGTCCCCCGGTCAGGCGCTCTGCCAATGCACTGCTGACGCCGGGTACGTCTTTCAAAGCCTTTTCGATCTCGCCGGTTACACGGTCGATCACGGCCAGATCAGTGCCGGCCACCTTCACGCCGACAGGACTCTTGATGCCGGTGGCCAGCATGTCGATGCGGTTGCGGATCGGCGGCACCCAGATGTTGGCGACCCCGGGTATTTTGACGATGCGGTCGAGTTCATCGACCAGCTTGTCCTGCGTCATGCCGGGGCGCCATTCACTCTTCGGCTTGAACTGGATCGTGGTCTCGAACATCTCCATGGGAGCCGGGTCGGTCGCGGTCTCCGCGCGGCCGGCCTTGCCGTAGACGCTGAGCACCTCGGGCACTGTCTTGATCAGCCGGTCCGTCTGTTGCAGCAACTCGGCCGCCTTGCCTGCCGACAGGCCAGGCAAGGCCGACGGCATGTACAACAGGTCGCCTTCATCGAGCCTCGGCATGAACTCGCCGCCGATGTGCTGCAAGGGCCACAGGCTCAAGACCAGCAGCACAGCGGCAACCGCCAGCGTGAGCTTCGGCACACGCAGCACGGTGTTCAGCAACGGACGGTAGATCGCAATGAGCAGGCGGTTCAGTGGATTGCTCCTTTCGTCCGGGATGCGCCCGCGGATCAGGTAGCCCATCAGCACCGGAATCAAGGTCACCGACAGGCCCGCTGCCGCTGCCATCGCGTAGGTCTTGGTGAAGGCCAGCGGCGCGAACAGTCGGCCTTCCTGCGCCTCCAGCGTGAACACCGGGATGAACGACAACGTGATGATCAGCAGCGAGAAGAAAAGCGCCGGCCCGACCTCGGCCGCAGAGTCGCCGATCACGCGCCATCGCGCCTCGCCCTCAAGCTTTTCACCGGGGTGCGTGCGACTCCATTGTTCGAGGTGTTTGTGCGCGTTCTCGATCATCACGACCGCCGCATCAACCATCGCCCCGATGGCGATCGCGATGCCGCCTAGCGACATGATGTTGGCATTGACGCCCTGGTAGTACATCACGATGAACGCGGCCAGGATGCCGAGCGGCAGCGAGATGATGGCGACAAAAGCCGAGCGCAGGTGAAACAGGAAGATGAAGCACACCACCGCGACAACGAGGAACTCTTCGCCGAGCTTGTGCGTGAGGTTTTCGACCGCACGTTCGATCAGGCTGGATCGGTCGTAGATCGGCACGATCTCGACGCCCTTGGGCAAGCTCGCCTGCAAGGTCTTGAGCTTGGCCTTTACCGCAGCGATGGTCTCCAGCGCGTTCTTGCCGGAGCGCATCACGATCACGCCGCCGGTGGCCTCGCCTTCGCCGTCGAGTTCTCCGATGCCACGCCGCATTTCCGGTCCGATCTGGACGCGTGCCACGTCGCCCAGCCGCACCGATACGCCCGAAGGCGTCGCCATCAACGGCACCTTGCGGAAGTCGTCCAGACCTTGAAGGTAGCCCGACGCACGCACAACGTACTCGGCTTCACCCAGTTCAAGCACCGACCCGCCAGCCTCCTGGTTCGCCTTCTGCAAGGCCTCGATCACCTTGGTGTGCGGGATGTTGTAGGCCGCGAGCTTGTCGGGATCGAGCACGACCTGGTACTGGCGCACCATGCCGCCGACCGAGGCGACTTCGGCCACGTTCGGCACGGTCTTCAGCTCGTACTTCAGAAACCAGTCCTGCAAGGCACGCAGTTGCCCGGCGTCCTGCGTGCCGCTGCGATCGACCAGTGAATATTGGTAGATCCAGCCCACGCCGGTCGCGTCCGGCCCGAGCGAGGCTTTCGCCGCAGCGGGCAGGCGACCCTGCACCTGGTTCAGATACTCGAGCACGCGCGAGCGCGCCCAGTACAGGTCGGTGCCGTCCTCGAACAGCACGTAGACGAACGAGTCGCCGAAGAACGAATAGCCGCGCACCGTCTTCGCACCCGGCACCGACAGCATCGTCGTCGTCAGAGGGTACGTCACCTGGTTCTCGACGATGCGTGGCGCTTGGCCGGGGTAGGTCGTGCGGATGATGACCTGCACGTCCGACAGATCGGGCAGCGCGTCAAGCGGCGTGCGCAGCAGCGAGTACACGCCCCATGCGGCGATCATCAACGTCGCCAGCAACACCAGGAAACGATTGACGATCGACCAGCGAATCAGCTTGGCGATCATGGCTTGCTCCCGGCCGATGCGGGTGCCATCGGAGCCTTGGGTTCGGGCTGCAGCAGCGTCACGGTGGTGAGCTGCGGCAGACCTTCGGGGTTCATGAAGAACTCGAAGTCCACGCGGTCGCCGACATCCACGCCACGCGGTGCGCCGCTCTTGGGCAGCTTGAAGTCCATCGTCATCGCCGGCCACTTTAGCGAGGCGATCGGACCGTGCGAAAGCGTCATCGCGTCGCGGCCGATGGCTTCGACCTTGGCCTGCCCGTCGTGGCGCTGCGCTGGGTTCGCGGCGGTCGGCTCGGGCTCGTCGTTCAGCCGCGCCTCGAGGCCCTTCAGGCTCGCTTCGGAGTCGATCAGGAACTGCGACGACACGACGACGCGCTGACCGAGTTTGAGACCGCGCTTGATCTCGGTCTGGCCGGCGCTCTCGATGCCGGCCTCCACATCCACGGGCCGGAACCGTCCGCCTTCTTCGGCCACCATCACCACGGTGCGTTTGCCGGTCTGGATCACTGCTTCTGTCGGGATCAGCAGCGACTTCTCGGCACGCTGGTCCATGAACTGCATCTGCACGAACATGCCGGGCACCAGACGTGCGCCAGGGTTCGCCAGTTCGAGCCGCGCTTTCAAGGTTCGCGTCGAAGCGTTCACGTCGGGCAGCAGCGCCTGCACTTTGCCATCGAAGGTCGCACCAGGAACGGCCGGGCTCTTGGCCTGCACCTTGGCGCCGGGTTGCACCAACGCGGCCTGGCTCTCCGGTACTTCGGCATTAGCCCACACGGTGGACAGGCCGTTGATGCGGAACAGCGTCGCACCGGACATTGCCGTCATGCCGTCACGCGCCACCAGCTCGACAACCACGCCACTGATCGGTGCCGTCAGCGTGATGCGCGGCTGCGTTTTACCGCTGTTCTCTACCAGCCTGATCTGCGCGTCGCTCATGCCGACCTGGCGCATGCGCTGGCGCGCGCCGTCGACCAGCGATGCGAGGTCGGTACCCTGCATGCGACGCACTGACAGGAACTCTTCCTGCGCGGCGATCCAGTCGGGCACGTACAGGTCGGCGAGGGCTTGGCCCTGACGTACCGGGTCGAGCGTGGCACGCACGTAGAGTTTCTCGACATAGCCAGTCGCACGCGCCTGCACGACTGCCTGGTCACGTTCGTTGAATGCGATGCTGCCCGCCGCCGAGACTTGCAGCGACAACGCACCTTCGGTCACTTCGGCGGTGCGCACGCCCAGGTTCTGCTGTATGCGAGGGCTCACGGTCACCTTGCTGCCGTCGCTGTCGCCATCGGCATAGACCGGCACCAGCATCATGTCCATGAAGGGCGACTTGGCCGGCTTGTCGAACT
>JBDUAG010000338.1:0-4835 GCA_040004785.1 Burkholderiales bacterium
CGCTCCATGTCGGCGAGCTTGTTGAGCTTCTCGAACATCATCGACTGTTCGTAGATCAGCTCCACGTCGTCCGGGTAGCGCTGGTTCGCCTGCGCAAGCAGCGAGTTCGCATCGGCCCAGCGCTTGGCGTCGCGCAGGATCTGCGCTTCGGCCATGATCTTCAGACGCGCGTCTTCGGGGGTCTTCTCGGGCAGGCGCTGGATCAGCGCGCGCGCCTGCGCGACCTTGCCTTCGCGGGCCAGCAGCGAGGCGCGGCGCACCTGGACTTCAAGCGCGCGCTGCGGGCTGTCGATCTTGGCGAGCCACGCGTCGGCGGCCTTCAGGTCGCCTTGCAGGTCGGCGGCCTGCGAGAGCAGCAGCCAGCCACGGATCAGCGCGTCCTCCTTGGTCGGCGCAGGCGTGTCGTCGTCGGCGTTGGCGGCAGCTTCCTCGGCGATCGGCATGTTGACGGCTTCAACCAGCTCGATGTATTTGTTCAGCGCGACGATGGCCGCGGCCGGTTCGCGCAGCTGCACATGCAGCGCGCCCAGGGTCAACCAGGCTTGCGGCAGCTGCGGCGAATTGCGCGTCAGCGTCTCGAGCTGCGCCGTGGCATCGGCCAGGCGCTGGCCGGTCAGCAGCGCGCGCACGTAGAGCAGGCGCACGCCGGTGCTGTCGGGCTTGGCAGCGAGCTGGTCCTGCACGATCGCCTCGGCCTCGGGCGTGCCGGGCAGCATCTCGAGCGCCAGGCCGGCCGGGCCTTCGGCGCCGCGGTCCATCTCGTGCGCGCTCTGCGCGAGCGCGAGTGCTTTGGTGCCGTTGATCGCCATCAGCCAGCCGCGGCCGATGGTGACGCGCGCCGCCACGCGCGTGTCGGGCTCGTTGACGTAGGGCAGCAGCGCCTGTTCGAGCATGTTGGCCGCGAGGTTGCGGTCGCTGCTGCGCGCGAGGAAGCGCGGCAGCGCGCTGATCAGTGTCGACCGCTCCGCCGGCGGCGTGATCTTCAGCAAGGCCTGCAACGGCTCGACCACGTCGGCGGTGCGGTTCAGTTGCACCAGCAATTGAACCTGGTAGCGCAGCGCTTCCGCGGATTTCGGCAGCGCCTGACGCCAGGCCTTGACCGCGGCGAGCGCTTCGTCGCCGGCGCGGCCCTGCAGCGCGATCTCGGTGGCGCGGCGGTAGAGCTGTTCGTCGCCGGTGCGGCGGGCGGCGTCGAGCATCAACTGATACGAGGCGGAAAGGTCACCCTCGCGCAATTCGATCTCGCTGATCAGCAACTGGTGGAACAACGGCGCGTTCAACGCGGAATTCTCGACCTGCGAAGCGGGCACGTCGGCTTGCGCGAACGCCACGGGTGCGAAGGCGACGGCCCACACGGCAGCCAGCACCTGCGCGCGGCGCGATTTCGGTCGGATCGTCGGCATCGAAGAACTCCTGAAGCTGCGTCTCATTTTAGGCGCCGGGGGTCGATGTCGCCCGCGCCCGATAATTCCCAGCATGCCTGAATTGCCCGAGGTCGAGGTCACCCGCCAGAGCTTTGCGGACCGCATCCGCGGCGCGCGCATCCAGGCCGTGCGCCTCGGCAAGCCCTTGCGCTGGCCGCTCGGCTGCGCGCCCGAATCGCTTCAATCGCAGCTCGTCGGCGAGGTCACGCGCAGAGGTAAATATTTGTGGCTTGCGGTCGAGCGAGGCGGCTTGCTGTTGCATCTGGGCATGTCGGGCTCGCTCGCGTTCAGCACCGGCCCGGCCGCGCCGGGGCCACACGACCACTTCGATCTGCTGACGACGCATGGCACGCTGCGCCTGACCGACCCGCGGCGCTTTGGTGCGGTGGTGTGGTCGGAGTCGATCGCGTCCGACCCGGCAGCCAAGCTGCTGGCGAGCCTGGGCCTGGAGCCTTTCGACCCGGCGTTCACCGGCAAACATCTGCACGCCGCGGTGCGCGGTCGGCGCGTGGCGATCAAACAGGCGCTGCTGGGCGGAGCGATCGTGGTTGGCGCGGGCAACATCTATGCGTGCGAGGCGCTGTTCGAGGCCGGCATCGACCCGCGCACGCGCAGCGATCGGCTCAGTCTCGCGCGTTGCGAACGGCTGGCGCAGGCCGTGCGCGGCACGCTCTCGCGCGCCCTCGAACTCGGCGGCTCGACCTTGCGCGATTTCCGCGACGCGCACGGCATGGCCGGCGCGTTCCAGACCGAGGCGCGGGTCTACGGCCGCGAGGGCCTGCCTTGCGTGCGCTGCCACGGCGTGATCCGGCGCATCGTCCAGGGCCAGCGCGCCACGTATTTCTGCGCGGGGTGCCAGAAGCGGTGATCCTTGGCACTCACTGCGACTCGCGGTGGTGAGCAAATGTTTCGACGGCGATCCCGCGCGCCCCTTGGGCTACCATGGGTTTTTGCCCCACTGTCCATGACGCCAACGCCCATGACGCCCTCGTTCGCACTCAGCCTCGACACCCTGAGCGGCTGGCGAACGACGCTCGTGCGCAGGCTCGACGAGGTCTCGCGCTTCCTGATCGACCACGAGCTGGTCGATGCGTCGGCGATGGTGCAGATGGCGGCGCTGCGCGAGCGGCTCGGCAATGAAAAACTGGTGGTCGCCTTCGTCGCCGAGTTCTCGCGCGGCAAGTCCGAGCTGATCAACGCGATCTTCTTCGCCGACACCGGCCGCCGCGTCCTGCCGGCCACGCCGGGGCGCACCACGATGTGCCCGGTCGAGCTGGCGTGGGACGATGATGAGTCGCCCTCGCTGATGCTGCTCCCGATCGGCACCCGGCTCGAGGGCCAGTCGCTCGGCGAACTGCGCTTGCAGCGCCGCGCCTGGACCGTTCGTGCGCTCGAGATCAACGACTCGGACAAGCTCGCGCAGTCGCTGCAGGAGGTCACCCGCACCGAGTGGGTCAGCAAGGACACCGCGCGCGACCTCGGCTTCTGGAACGATGACGACGTCGGCGACAACCCGCCCGTCGATGCTGCCGGGCGCGTCGAGGTGCCGGCCTGGCGCCACGCCCTGATCAACTACCCCCACCCGCTGCTGAAGCAGGGCCTGGTCGTGCTCGACACGCCGGGGCTGAACGCCATCGGCGCCGAGCCCGAGCTCACGCTGAGCCTGCTGCCGACCGCGCATGCGACCGTCTTCATCCTCGGCGCCGACACTGGCGTGACCAAGTCCGATCTCGGCGTCTGGCGCGACCACCTTGGCGGTCAGTCGCTCTCGCGCTTCGTCGTGCTGAACAAGATCGATGCGCTGGACGACCCGCTCGCTGCGGCCGGCGAGGTTGATGCGCAGATCGTCAGGCAATGCAGCGAGACCGCCGCGACGCTCGGCATCACGACCGACCGCGTGTTCCCGCTGTCGGCCCGCCAGGCGCTCGCCGCGCGCGTCGCGAAGGACGACAAGGGGCTGCTCGAGAGCCGCCTGCCTGCACTCGAAGCCGCGCTCGGCTCGCAGCTGCTGCCGCAGCGCCGGCTCGTGCTGGAGCACGTCGTGCTCGCCGGCGCGCAGCAGATCGACACCCACGTGGCGCGGCGCCTCGGCGACCACCGACGTCAGCTCGCCGAACAGATGCTCGAGCTGCGCGGCCTGCGCGGCAAGAGCGGCGGCAAGCTGCGGTTGATGCTGCAGCGGGTCGAGGCCGAGACGGCCGAGTTCGAACAATGCACCGTGCGCCTGCAGGCGCTGCGCGTGGTGCACAGCCGGATGATGAAGGACGCGATGATCGGCCTGTCGTCCGACCGGCTGCGCGAAGAGGTCGGCCAGATGCAGAGCGAGATGAAGGCCTCGCTGCTGAACCTCGGCGCGAAGAAGGCCTTCGTCGCGCTCTGCGCCAGGTTGCGCGGGCTGCTCGACGCCGCGGGCAAGCGCAGCGACGAGATTCGCGACATGCTCGGCGCCTCGTTCGCCAAGCTCAACGGCGAATTCGGTTTCAGCCTCGCGCTGACGCGCGCCCCCGACGCGGCGCGCTTTCACGAAGAACTCGCGCTGATCGAGCACAGCTACGTGCAATACCTCGGCCTGACGCAGGCGCTGCGGCTGTCGCAGCCCAAGTTCATGGAGCAGTTCCGGCGCATGCTGGTTTCCAAGCTGCGCGTCGTGTTCGAGAACGCCAGCGGCGAACTCGAACTGTGGAACAAGGCGGCCTCCTCGCAGGTGGATTCGCAGCTGCGCGAACGGCGCCGCAATTTCAGGCGCCGCCATGAGTCGCTCGAACGTGTGCAGACGGCCGCCAGCGAGCTCGAGTCGCGCATCAAGGAACTCGAAGCCCACGACGAGCGCGTGCAGGGCTTCCAGCGCCGCTCGCGCGAGTTGCTCGACGCGATGCGCGACCAGGCTCGCGCCGGCCCGGTGGCCGGCAGCGACCTGATCTCGCTGCAGATGCCCGACGCCGAAGCGCCGCCCGTTCGGCGTGCCCAGCAAGCCTG
Source organism: Burkholderiales bacterium (assembly GCA_040004785.1). GTDB lineage: Bacteria > Pseudomonadota > Gammaproteobacteria > Burkholderiales > Burkholderiaceae_C > LMDS01. Next base: position 4,401 of record JBDUAG010000338.1, read on the forward strand.
ACGCGGCCGGCGCGTTCGCGTCGCCGCTGATCGAGTGGCAGCGCACGCACGGCCGGCACACGCTGCCGTGGCAGAACACGCGCGACCCGTACCGCGTGTGGCTTTCCGAGATCATGCTGCAACAGACGCAGGTCTCGACCGTGCTCGGGTATTACGAGCGCTTCCTGCAGCGCTTCCCTGATGTGCAGGCGCTGGCCGCGTCCCCGCTCGACGAGGTGTTCGGGCTGTGGAGCGGGCTGGGCTACTACAGCCGCGCCCGCAACCTGCACCGCTGCGCGCAGGCGGTCGTCGCGGAGCACGGCGGCCGCTTCCCCTGCCACAGCGACACGCTGAAGACGCTGCCGGGGATCGGCCGCTCGACCGCCGCCGCGATCGCCGCGTTCTGCTTCGGCGAGCGCGTCGCGATCCTCGACGGCAACGTCAAGCGCGTGCTCG
>JBDUAG010000339.1:0-4819 GCA_040004785.1 Burkholderiales bacterium
CCGATCTGCCGACGCTGTTCAACTTCCCGCTCGACATGGCGCGCGTGCCGACCGAGGTGAACCGCCTGTCGAACCAGGTGCTGGTGCAGACCTTCGAGGACGAATGGGGCAAGGTGCACCAGTGATGATTCGCCGACGTGCGGTGCTCGCAACAGCGGCTGCGCTGGCGCTGGCCGGCTGCAGGCGCGCCGAGCCCGCGGCGTATGTCGGGGACTGGATTGGCGCGAATGTCGAACGCGGCCATCGGCTGCGCCACGCCGCCGATGTCGGGTTGCCCGCGGCCGAGGTGCAGCGCCGTGCGTCGGTGCTGGTGATCGGCGCGGGCATCTCGGGCCTCGCCGCCGCGCGGGCACTGGCGCGCGCCGGCATCGACGACGTGCAGGTGTTCGACCTCGAGGACGAAGCCGGCGGCAACAGCCGCGGCCACCGCATCGCCGGCATGGCCTGCCCGCTCGGTGCGCACTACCTGCCGGTGCCGGGCGAGCGTGCGACCGAGGTCATCGCGCTGCTCGAAGACCTCGGCCTGCGCCGCACCGAAGCCGGCCAGCCGGTCTACGACGAACGCCACCTGTGCCACAGCCCGCAAGAGCGGCTGTGGGTTGACGGGCACTGGTTCGAGGGCCTGCTGCCCCCGGTCGAGGCACTGCCCACCGATCAGCGCGCCGCCACGCTCGCGCAATACCGCCAGTTCGCCGCCAAAGTCGATCGCGCGAGCGCCGGCGGCGCCTTCAGCATGCCGACCGCACGCAGCACCTGGAGCCCGGCACTCGATTCGCTCGACGCGATCGCCTTCGGGCCGTGGCTGGACGCACAAGGCCTGACCGCGCCCGCACTGCGCTGGTACCTCGATTACTGTTGCCGCGACGACTACGGCGCCGGCGCCGCGCAGGTGTCAGCCTGGGCCGGGCTGCACTACTTCGCGAGCCGCCACGGCTTTCACGCACCGGGCGATGGTGGCGCGGAGCGTGAAGGCGTGTTGACCTGGCCCGAAGGCAATGCCTGGCTCGGCCGGCGCCTCGCCGAGCCGCTGGGTGATCGGCTGCACGCCGGCATGATCGCGCTGCGCGTGACCGAGAACCGTGCCGACGTGAGCGTCGATGTGTGGGACGCGCGCGCGCAGCGCAGCGAGCGCTGGACGGCCGGCAGCGTCGTCCTCGCCGTACCGCTGTTCATCGCCGCGCGCCTGCTCGCCGCGCCGCACGAGGCGTTGACGCAGGCGACCGCGTTGATGCGCCACGCCCCCTGGCTGGTCGGCAACCTGCACCTCGACGCCGCGCTCGACGACCACCCCGGCGCGCCGCCGTCCTGGGACAACGTCGTCTACGACCCCGACGTCGCAATGCCCACGCTCGGCTACGTCGATGCGATGCACCAGAGCACCCGCAGCATCCCCGGCCCGACGGTGTTGACCAGCTATTGGGCGCTCGGTGGCAACACGCCCGATGAACTCATGCGTCAGCGCGCGCGCTTGCTGAACGAACCGTGGTCGACGTGGTCGTCCGCCGTGGTGCAGGAGCTGGCGCGCGTGCACCCTGACCTGCGCGACAAGCTGAGGCGGGTCGATCTGATGCGCTATGGCCATGCGATGAGCATCCCCGTGCCGGGCCTGCGCAGCAGCGCCGCCCTGCGTGCGCTGGCCGAGCAGCGCGGCCGCGTGCAGTTCGCGCACACCGACCTGTCCGGCTACTCGGTGTTCGAGGAGGCGATGTATCAGGGGGCGCGATGCGCTACGGCAGTGCGTCGAGCTGGCTGACGCGGCGATCGACGCCGTCCGCCGCATAGAACTCGCGCTTGGCCAGCAGCATGCGCTCGTCGGCCTGCGAGACCGTGGTCTCCAGGCGTTCGCCCTTCTGCGCCGTGGCGCAGCCCATCGCCAGGCTGAGCAGCGCGCCGGGGTAGAAGGTGTTGTTCAGGTCGATCAGCGTTTGCACGCGCTCCATCATCAACTGCCCAATGCGCTCGTCGCTGGCCGGCAGCAGCAGCACGAACTCGTCGCCGCCGATGCGTGCCGCGCACGAGGGCTTGTCGGCAGCCTTGGCCAGCACCTCGCCGGCCCGGCGCAGCAACGCATCGCCGGCAGCGTGGCCGCTTCGGTCGTTGACCATCTTGAGCCGGTTCAGATCGATCGCGACGATCGTCACCGGCCACGGGCCGCGGCGTTCGAGGCGGTTCAGCTCGTCTTCGAAGAACGCGCGATTGCGCAGCTTGGTCAGCACGTCGTGCTTGCCGAGGTATTCGAGGTAGGCCTCGGCCTTCTTGCGCGCGGTGATGTCGATCAGCGCGACCTGCACCAGGCTCCAGTCCTCCTCGGCACCGGGCAGCACCGAGAATTGCAGCAGCACGTTGAGGCGTTCGCCGTCGAGCCCGTAGTTGACGACCTCGCGGTGCTGCAGCAGCTTGCCGTTCCACAGGTCGATCAGCTGTTCGGTGAACGGCGGCTGCATCTCGCCGCGAAACACCTGGCCGAGGTTGTCCAGCAGCGTCGGCTTGTCGGGCGCGCGGAACATGTCGAGCGTTCGCTGATTGACGTCAATCACGCGGATCTCCTGCATGCAGCGCTCGACGAACTCCGGATGCACCTGCGTGAACACGCGGAAGTCGTCGATGCCGCGCTCCCGCACGTCGTCGATCAGGCGCTTGATGGCGCTGAAGTCCTCGACCCACAGCGACACCGGCGAATCCTCGAACAGCCCGCGCGCATAGCGTTCGGCCTGCGCCACCGCGCGCTCGGCGTCGCTGCGCTGGGTGATGTCCTCGAGCGCCACGAGCACACGGCTCCAGTCGTGCTCATGGCCGGGCAGCACGCTGCCGCTGATGAGCAGGTCGATGCGTCGGTCATTCAGCGAGTAGTTCACCGTCTGGCTCGAAAAACGCAAGTGGCCGTCCCACAACGCCACCAGCTCGTTGATGTGCGGCTCGATCATCGCGTCGCGGAAGACGCGGTGCAGGTTGCTGGTGAGGTGTTCCAGGTCGGTCGCGCCGAACAACTCCAGCGTGCGGCGGTTGACGCGCACCACCTTGAGCTGCTGGCTGCACGCAGTGACGCGGGCGCGATCGGCGTCGAGGTGCGCGCGCAGGTCGGTAATGCCTGCGGCGCGCCAGGTCTCGAACAGCGCTTGCAGGCCGCTGTAGTCCTCGAGCCAGAGCGAGACCGGCGCGAGCTCGAACATCGCTTCGAAATCAGTGCTCATGCGGTTCTCATCAGCGCTTCGATCTCGTGCGCAGCGACCGGCACGCCGCGGCTAATCAACTCGCAACCGGTGGCGGTGACGAGCGCGTCGTCCTCGATGCGGATGCCGATGTTCCAGAAGCGCTCCGGCACACCGGACGCGGGGCGCACGTAGAGGCCCGGCTCGATCGTCACGACCATGCCGGGCTGGAGCACGCGCGAGGGTTTCATCACGACGCTTTGGCCGGCGGCGTTGATCTGCTCGCACGGCGCTTCGTCGAGCGCGAGGTATTCGCCCACGTCATGCACGTCGCGGCCGAGCCAGTGGCCGGTGCCGTGCATGTAGAACTGGCGGTAGGCGGTGGAGGCAATCACCGCGTCCACGTCGCCGCTGGTGTGGCGGTCGAGCAGGCCGGTGTCGAGCATGCCTTGCGCGAGCACGCGCACCGCGGCGTGGTGGGCATCGCGCTGGCGCGCGCCGGCGCGCGTGACGCTGACGGCAGCCTCCTGCGCGGCCAGCACGATCTCATACAACTCGCGCTGTGGCGTGGTGAAGCGGCCGTCGGCGGGGAAGGTGCGGGTGACGTCGCTGGCGTAGCCGTCGAGCTCGCAGCCCGCGTCGATCAGGCACAGCTCGCCGGCGTGCAGCGGCGCGTCGGCCGCGGCGTAGTGCAGCACACAGGCGTTCGCGCCGGCCGCGACGATGCTGGTGTAGGCGGGGCTCTGCGCGCCGTGGCGGCGAAACTCGTGCAGCAGCTCGGCCTCGATTTCGTACTCGCGCACCACACCCTGCGGCGCGGCGCGAAAGCGCGCGGCGCTGTAGCGCATCGCGCGCGCGTGCGCGCCGGCGCTGATCTGCGCGGCGCGGCGCATCGTCGCGATCTCGTTCGCGTCCTTGTGCAGCCGCATCTCGGCCAGCAGCGGCGCCAGGTCGCGCTGCACGGCCGGGCACTCGACGCCGCTGCGCGAGCGCGCGCGCACGCTGTCGAGCCAGCGCACGACGCCGGTCTCGAGGCCGGTGCCGAACAGGAACCACACTGCCGGCTGGTTGGCGAGCTGTTCGGCCATCACCGCATCGATCGCAGCGACATCGACGGCGTGGTCCACACCGAGCGCGGCTGGCGCGGCCTCGGTGCCGAGCCGCACGCCGTCCCAGATCTCGCGCGCCGGGTCGCGGGCGCGGCACAGCAGCGTCGACGCGCCGCTCGCGTGCAGCACCAGCCACGCGCCGGGCTCGTCGAAGCCGGTGAGGTAGTGGAACGAGCTGTCGTGCCGGTACGGGTGGTCGCTGTCGCCGTTGCGGGGTCGCTCCGGCGCGGTCGCGATCAGCGCAACGCCGCCGCCGCCGGCGACACGCAGGGCTTGGGCCAGCTGCGCGCGGCGCTGGATGAAGACGGTCGTATCCATGCCCGAACTGTAGCCTTGCGCGCGGCGCCGATGCAGCCCGCGCGGGGCTGGGCTACGCTCGCCGACTCACACACCTTCCACGGCAAAAACGCACCATGCAATACCGACGACTGGGCCGCAGCGGCCTGCGGGTCAGCGAACTCTCGCTGGGCTCCTGGGTCACGTACCACAACCAGGTCGACACCGGCGCCGCCACCGAGATGCTCGCCGCCGCGATGGACGCCGGCGTCAACTTCTTCGACA
>JBDUAG010000340.1:0-4816 GCA_040004785.1 Burkholderiales bacterium
TCGGGCAGATCGCCCACCACCTGACGGCCGCCGCTGTGCCACATCGCCACCGCATAGATCACGGTGCCGGTGCCGAGCGTGGCGATGAACGAGTCGATCTGCGCGAGCTCGACCAGCAGGCCATTGAGCACGCCGAACAGCGCCGCGCACGCGATGACGATCAGCACCGCGAGCGGCCACGGCAGACCGAGCTTGGTCTGCAGGCTGATCGCCAGGATGTGCCAGAGCACGATGCCGTAGCCGACCGTCAGATCGATCTTGCCGGTGATCATCGGGATCGTCGCGGCCAGCGCGAGCAGCGCGATCACCGACTTGTCGGACAGGATGGCGCGCAGGTTGAACAGCGTCGGGAAGGTGTCGGGCAGCAGCAGCGAGAACATCAGCCCGAGGCCGACGGTCAGCACGACGAGGCCGTAGACCGGCATCGCGCGGCCGAGGTGCTGCATCAGCGAGATCGCCTCGCCGTCGAGGGCCCGGTCGGGCTCGAGCGCGGTGGACTTCATCGAAGTGGTCATGCCATGGTCTCCTGTTCTTGTGATGTCTTGTGTGCGGCGCCGCCGGCGGCGAGCGCGAGCAGCCGCTCGACGGTGATCTCGGGGCCGGCGAGTTCGGCGGCGATCAGGCCGTTGCGAAACACCAGCACGCGGCTGCAGACGGTGGCCACTTCCTCGAAGTCAGTCGAGACCACGATCAGTGCGCTGCCGGCCTCGGCCCGCTCGCGCAGCACGCCGTAGATCTGGCGCTTGGCGCCGACGTCGACGCCGGCGGTCGGCTCTTCCAGCACGACCAGCGGCTTGTCGAGGTGGAACCAGCGCGCCAGCACGACCTTCTGCTGGTTGCCGCCCGAGAGCTGGTGCACCTCGGCATGCGGCGCCGGCGGGTTCACGTCGAAGCGCCGGATCAGCGCCACCGCGATGTCGTGCTCGTTGCGGCGCCGGTTCAGCGACAGGCCGCGGTCGCCATGCAGCGACGGGTGCGGGAACAGGTTCTCGAGCACCGACATCGAGCCGGCCAGGTTCTCTTCGAGGCGCTCGCCGGCCACGTACGCCACGCCGGCGCGGATCGCGTCGGCCGGCGTGCGGAACACCGCGTCGCGCCCGAACAGCGCCATGCGCCCGGCGGACAGCGGCTCGCGCCCGAACAGCGCGCGGCTGATCGCTTCGTGGCCGGCGCCGCGCAGCCCGATCAGGCCGACGACCTCGCCGCGCCGCACCGCGAAGCTGACCGGCCCGGCGTTGCCGCTGGCGGCGTGCTCGAGCTGCAGCACGGTCTCGCTCTGCGCCGCCGGCCGCGCTTTTGCGGTGGTCGACGCCAGCGCCTTGCCGACGATCAGGTCGACCAACTCGTTTTCGCTGGTCTGCGCGGTCGTGCGCACCGCGACCAGCTTGCCGTCGCGCATCACCGCGGCGCGGTCGGAGATCGCCATCACCTCGTCGAGCCGGTGCGAGACATAGATCATCGCCATGCCCTGGCGGCGCAGTTCGCGCAGCACGCCGAACAGGCGTTCCACATCGGCCATTGGCAGGCTGGCCGAGGGCTCGTCGAGCACCAGCAGGCGGGCCTGCACCTCGAGCGCGCGGCCGATCGCGAGCAGCGATTTCTCGGCGCGCGTCAGCGAGAAGATGCGCCGGTCGGGGTCGATCTCGCAGCCGACGCGGCTCATCACCCGGCGAGCGGTCGTCCGTGCGGCATGCCAGTCGATCAGGCCGAAGCGGCGCGGGTAGCCCATGCCCAGCGCGACGTTCTCGGCCACCGTCATCCACTCGACCAGGCCGAGATCCTGGTGGATGAAGGCGACCGGCTGGCGCCCGCGGTCGCTGCTGCGCCACGCGGATTCGGGCTGGCCATCGAAGCGCATCTCGCCGCTGTCGATCGTGAAGATGCCGGCCAGCAGCTTGATCAGCGTCGACTTGCCCGCGCCGTTTTCGCCCAGCAGTGCCACGATCTCGCCCGCGTGCACATCGAAGCTGACGTCGTCGACAGCCTGGGTGCCGCCGAAGCGCTTGCTGACGTGACGGAACTCGAGCAATGCTGCACTCACGGTCCCGGCGCTCACAGCAGCACCACCTTGGAGACGTCGGGCTCACGCTGCGTGGCGATGAAGCGCACGATGCGCAGCCCCTCCGTGTCGAGCACGGCGACGCGATCGTCGTCGAGCGAGACGAATGCCAGCCGCTGGGTCGGGTGGAACGACAGCGCGATCGCGCGTGCGCCCAGCGCAAGGTAGCCGGTCTCCGCCAGCGTGATCGGGTCCACCACCGAGAGGCTGCGGTCGCCGTAGTTGCTGGTGAACAGGCGACCATCGCGCGCGCGGTGGATGCGCGTTACGTCCTCGCGCGAAGCCGCCGAATGGCGCACCGTCATCGTGCCGGTGTCGATCGCGCACAGCGTGTTGCTCCAGCGGTTGCTGACGAACAGCGTGCGCTCGTCCTCGCTCAGGCAAGAGCCCTCGGGCTTCTGGCCCGGGTGGCAGGCGACCGGCGCGAACAACGGGTCCCAGGGCTTCACCTTGGTCACGGTGTGGCTCAGCAGGTTCATGCAATAGGCGGTCTGGCCATCGCGCGTCAGCGCAAACAGGTGGCTCTTGATGCCGCCGGACGGCACGGCGCGCTTCGCCGCGATGTCGGTCGCCGGCTGGTCGAGCACCAGCAGCGTCGCCTTCTCTTCGCTGAGCGCGTAGAGCCGATCCTGCGCGTCGATCTGCAGGCCGTGGATTCGGTTGAACGGATAGAGGTCTATAGACCGTACCAGTTGGGACGAACGAAGGTCGATCTGGAAAATCGAGTGACCCCCCGGGCCGGTGTGGCCGGAGGTCTCGACGCCGTAGTGGCCGACGTAGGCGAAGCGCGCTGCACGGTCGATGACGAACTCGTGCGGAAACTCGGACAGCTTCAACGTGCGCATGCGGTCGCCCGATTCGATGTCGTACCAGCTGAAGCAGTGCGAACACTTCTCGACCAGCAGCAAGGTGTCTCGGCTCATGGGGTTCTCGTCTTCAAGGAGTCTGGATGCCGCGCGCGTTCAGGCGTATGCGGTAGAGCGACGTGGTCGCACAGATGAACAGCTCGTCGCGCTCGAGGCCGCCAAAGGTCAGGTTGCCCACCTTCTCGGGCACGGGGATGGCCGCGAGGCGCGTGCCGTCCGGGTGGTAGACCTGCACGCTGTCGGCACTGCTGGTGTACAGCCAGCCGCGCGCATCGATGCGAAATCCATCCGAGAGCCCTGGGCTCACGACCGCGAAAATGCGCGGGTTCGTGAGCGTGCGGCCCGCGACCACGTCGAACGCGACGATGTGGTGGTGGCCGCCGCCATCCCGGGCCAGCGCCGCCGACGTGTCGGACACATAGAGCACGGACTCGTCGGGTGAGAACGCCAGGCCGTTGGGCTCTTCGACGAAGCTGCTGACCACGTCCAGGGCGCCGCTGGCCGGGTCGACCCGAAACACGTAGTTGTCGCCGAGCTCGGACTCGGCCTGGTGGCCCTCGTGGTTCGACACGATGCCGTAGGGCGGGTCGGTGAACCAGATCGTGCCGTCGCGCTTCACGACCACGTCGTTGGGTGAGTTCAGGCGCCGGCCCTGGTAGTGGCTGACGAGGACCTCGTCCGTTGCCGCGGCGAGGCCGGCCTGGAAGCGCGTGCGCACGATCGCGCGCAGGCCGTGCGAGCAATGCAGCAGCGCGCCGTCGGCCTCGCGGGTGTGGCCGTTGGTGAACTCGGCCTGGTCGCGCCACACGCTCATGCCGTCGCGCGGGTGCCAGCGCAGCATGCGGTTGGCGGGGATGTCGCTCCACAGCACGCTGCCGTCCTCGGCCATCCACACCGGGCCTTCGCTCCAGGTCGCGCCGGTCGCGAGGCGTTCCAGCGTTTCACCGCGACGGCCGAGTTCGGCGGCGCGGGGGTCGAACACGATCACGTCGGTCATGGCGCACTCATTTCATCGAGGGTGGTGCGGCGCACCTGCTCGAGGTGCTTGCGCGCCGCGGCGACGGCGGCCTCGGGCTTGCGCGTCTTCAGTGCCTCGACGATGCCGCGATGCTCGGCCACGCTGTGCGCGATCGCACCCGGACGCTGCAGCGCGCGGCGCCTGAACTCGAGTGCGTAGTCGTAGAAGTCGGAGACCACGTCGACGAGCAGCGCGTTGCCGCAGGCCTGGTACAGCGTCGCGTGAAACTCGCGGTCGGAGATCTGGAAGCGCACCGGATCACGCAGCATGGCCTCCTGGTCGTGTACGAGCACCGCGAGCCGCGCCAGCTCGTTGTGGTTGATGCGCTGCGCCGCGAGCCAGATCACCTGCAGCTCGACTGCAGCGCGCGCCTCGGCGACCTCTTCGAACGAACGGTCCTTCAGGTTGCTCAAGGTGCTGACGGACTCGTGCAGCGAGTACGGGCCGGTGCCCAGCACGCGGGTGCGCGACCCCTGGCTCACCTCGATCATCTTGCGCGCCTGCAGCACACCCATCGCCGCACGCACGGTCTCGCGCGACACGCCGAGCGTGCCGGCCAGCTCACGCTCGGAAGGCAGCTCGTCGCCAACGCGGAGCAGGCCGGAATGGATCATGTAGATCAGCTTGTCGCTGATCTGGTCCTTGACCGTGCGTCTGCCGATCTGACCTTTGTCCCCGGGGATGCGGGCGATGAGTTCCATGGTGATTGCAGACGGGATGGTGAAATCGATGCGAGCTGGCCTACTGGTCCGGTAAGACTACCAGTTACCGTGCCGACTAGAACTCGGGATAACCCGAGACGCCCGACGCGTCTGCGTGCCGCGGTTCGAATAAGTAGTTCCCACAGCGCACGCGCGCAGCCGCTGTCTAGAC
>JBDUAG010000017.1:0-16299 GCA_040004785.1 Burkholderiales bacterium
TAGGGACTTACCCGGAATCCACTTCACTACTTCACTAGCCCTTTTTCGGCGACACGCAGGGCTGCATCCCCGCGACCGACACGGGCCCGTCGCCCTGTGCAGCGGTCGATCACGGCTCCACTCGATGCTCGAGATGGTCCAGCCAATCCAGCATGGCGTTGTTGAACGACGCAGCCCCCTGGTGGGCAACCCAGTGTCCGGTGTCCAGGCCCAAGGTGCGGCTCGACGGATTGGCGCTCAACCCCGCGAGCCAAGCGCGCGAGTGAAACATGAACGGCTTGCGCATACCCCACACGAACAACATCGGCACCTGAGGCCGGAACGGCCGGCTGCCGTAGCCGCGCGTCCACTGCACGTGGTACGGATAGTTCATGTGGCGGCCCATCAGGTCGGGGTCTGCCGGCGCGCGCGCCCAGCGAGCGACTCGGCGCGTCAGGGCGTCGCCAAGCCACGCGGGCAAGTGCCAGGCCAGCGCCAGCAGCAACTGGTACGTGGCCACGGCCGCCTTGGCGCGCGTTGGCAATTCGGCGACGTGTTCGCGCGATCCGGCGTCGCCAACGTCCACCGCGATGATGGCCTCGACGCATTCCGGATGCGCCTGCGCGAAGCGATAACCGAACACGCAGCCCCAGTCGTGCAGCAGCAGGGTGACGGGGCCTGTACGCGACACGGCCAGGACGATGTGATGCACCGTGGCCACGATCTCGTCGAGGTCATACACGCGGCGCGGGTGCGTGCGATCGAAGCCGGGCAGCGTGAAGCGGACACAGCGCGCACGATGGCGCAGAGCCTGCACCTGCGGCTCCCACAATGCGGCCGTGTCGGGCCAGCCGTGCAGCATCAGCACCGTGCGCGATCCACGGCCTTCGATCTGCAGAGTGATGCCGTCGATCACCTGTTCATGTGACCCTTCACACCCAGCGATGCCCACGCCATCCGATGGCGCCCTGCGCGAGACCGTCGTCATCGAGATCAGGCGATCTGACTGATCAGAACGAGGGGAGTGATGTCGGTGTAGTTGGTCATGTCGGCTCCCAAGGGCTTGCCGCCCAGGGCCATCGCGGACTTGAACGCCACCAGATCGTCGAAGACCATGTGCGCCGCGGCCACCACGGGCGCCGGCTTGCCGGCACCGTCGGACAGTGCCTGGTCGATCTCCAGGCGTCGCAGGCCATGGGCGGTCAGCAGTTCGCGGATCAATGCGGCGTGCTGCTTTTGATAGTAGGCATGGTCGAAGCGGGCGCCTTCGCGCGTCGGGTACGAAACGGTGACTCGAATCATCGACAGTTCCTCTGGGTTGGTAGAGCGGAATTTCGAACGGTATCAGTGGCGCAGTTCGCGCATCAGGTCGCGGCCCAGCGCAGCGGAGGCCGCCAGCAGTCCGCCGACCATCGCGCCGCTGACGCCGCCCATCGCGACGTCCTGGCCGCTGAACAGCAGACCCTTGACGGGGCTGTGCACGCGCGTCCAGCGCTGTTCGTAGCGCGCGGGCGTCGGCGCCAGCGACATGAAGTCGCCGCGGCTGCGGTTGAGGAAGTGGTTGAAGCTCAGGGGCGTGGCGAGTTCGGCATGCACCACATGGCCGCGCGCCTTGGGGTAGAAGCGATAGACCTGGGCCAGCATCTCCTCGGTCAGGCGGGCCTTCAGCGCGTCGTAGGCCTCGCCGCGGCGCTGCCAGCGTGTGTCATTGAAGCGGGCCCAGAGGGGCCATTCGGTGAAGCTGCAGACGTCCATCGTGCAACGCTGCGGGTAGCGCGCCGCCCAGGTGGGATCCTTGGCCGAATGCTGCGAGATGAAGTGCAGCGGCATCGGCCGGAGCTCGGGATCGACCGCGTAGTGCGCCCAGTCCTCGTCCTGGCGTGCGCTCTGGTGGATCCAGAAGTTCGCGGGGCCGGCGTCAAGCGCTTCATTGCTGGCGTCCAGGCCGACGTTCAACACCACGGCCGGCAAGGTCGACGGCATCGCCTCGGCCGTGCTGCGCAGCGCAGCGGCCGGCGCGTTGTCATCGGGGAGCAGGCGCAGCGTTGGCCGAATGCCGATCGCGCTGATCACCAGCGGGCAAGGCAGCACCTCGCCGTCGGCCATGCGCACGCCTTGCACCCGGCCGGCCGCTTCGACGATGCCGGCCACCTCGGCACCCACCAGGACCAGGCCGCCAGCGGCACGCACGGTGTCGGCCATCGCGTCGGCGATGGCCTGGGCGCCTCCGATGGGGTAGCTGGCACCGTCCAGGTAGTGGCGGATCACGGCCGCATGCACCGCGAACGAGGCCTGGCTGGGCAGCATCGCGTAGTCGCCGAAATGCCCGCACAGCACGGCGACCAGGGCTTCGTTCTGCGTCAGTTCACGCAGCACCTCGAGCGTAGTGCGGCGAGCCAGCGGCATGAACGACGGCGCCACCTGATCGAAGGCCGCATCGGACAGCGCGGCCGGCAGCGCACGCGCACCGAGGAACGCCGCGGCGGGCCGGCTGGCCTCGTTGATCAGTTCCAGATAGCGGTCGATGGCCCCGGCTTCTGCCGGGAAATAGTCTTTCATCCGCGCCTTGAAGGCCGCGCTTCCGGCGTGGTAGTCGTACACCGCGTCGCCGATCGCGATGCGGTTGTAGACCTCGGGCATCTTGGCCCAGGCCAGTCTGCCGCGGGCGACCTTGTCGAACAGCGCCGACAGCGTGCCGGGCCGGTGGACTTCGCCGATGTAATGCAGCCCCACATCCCATTCAAAGCCGGGCCGCTTGAACACCTGAAGGCAGCCGCCGGCGACGGCATGGCGCTCGAGCACCAGCGCGCGCTTGCCATCCAGCGCCATCAAGGCGGCAGCGGTCAGGCCACCCGCTCCGGAGCCGATGACCAGCGCGTCGAATCGGCCATCGAGATCGCCGCGGGCACGCGCGCGCTTGTAGCTGGTGTCGGTATCCGGGTGCATGTCAGCGTCTCCTGATGGGTGTGGTGGTGTGCGGTGGCGTGGCTCAGCGCGGTGCTGCGCCGGCACTGAACAGGGTGGGTCCCGCGAGGCTGGCGCCGCCATCGACCGGCAGCACCACGCCGGTGACGTAATCGCACACCGAACTGCTGAGCATCAGCGCGACGCCGGCGACGGCCTCGATGCTGCCGTAGCGACGCAGTGGCACACCGTTGATCACGGCCTGGCGGGCGTCTTCGGTCGGCGTCAGCCGCGCCATGCCTTCGGTGCCGTCGATCGGGCCGGGCACGATGGCATTCACACGCACGCCCTCGGGCCCCCATTCCATGGCCAGCACGCGAGTCAGCATGTCGACGCCGGCCTTCGCGGCGCAGACGTGCGCCTGCAAGGGCATCGGCACCGAGGCCTGCGGAGCCGAGATGTTGATGATCGACGCGCCCGGTTTGCGCAGCCACGGATAGGAGGCGCGCAGCACATTGAAGCTTCCCACCAGGTCGATGTCGATCACGCTCTTGAAACCATTGGGCGACATCGCCGCGGCGGGTGCGACGAAGTTGCCGGCTGCGCCGGACACGAGCACGTCGATCGGTCCCCACGCTTCGTGGGCAGCCGCCAGTGCCGTGGCGACCGCCTCCGGGTCGCGTACGTCACCGCTGAAGCCAAGCGACTGGGCACCCAGGGCCCGCAGGGATTCGGTGGCCGATGCGACGCGCTCCGGACTTCTGCTGAGCACGGCGACCTTGGCGCCTGCCCGCGCGAAGGCCTGCGCGATGCCCAGATTGATGCCGCTGGTGCCGCCGGAGACGAAGACGTGACGTCCGCTGAAGTCCATGGTGTGCAGCCCGCGCCGAGGGTGAGCGGCTCAGGGGTGTTGGTAGGATGCCGTCAGCGTAAGCAGTCTCCGCAGCGAGGTCTGTCAAAAACTTGAACATTGATGAGACCCGCGGTCATGGATTTCGCGCAATGTGGCGTCGATACGCTGTGTGCTGCACTGGGTGCCGACGCCTGGTTTGCGCAGTGTTCGGCCGCGCTGCAGGACGCGCTGTTGGCTCACTCGCGCCCGCGCCGTCTGGGGCCTGGCGAGTCCCTGTACCGCCAGGGCGACGCACCGGCGCATGCGCTGTACTGCTTGCTGGAGGGCGCGGTGTGCGTCGGCGGCGCCACCATCGACGGCGCTGCATCGCTGGTTGTCTACCTCGAACCGTTCCATTGGTTCGGCGATGTCGGGCTGATCGATGGCTTGCCGCGTCAGCACGACGCTTTTGCCGATGGTGATTCGGTCGTGTTGTGCGTGGCACTGGCGCCATTTCTGGACTGGTTGGCGCGACACCCTGCGCATTGGCGTGACGTTGCGCGACTGAGCGCCTACAAGCTGCGGGTCGCGTACGAAGTTGTCTCCGACCCTGGGGCGCTTTCGCAGCGCCTGGCTCGGCGCCTGTGGTGGATGGCGCACGGCTTTGGCTCACGCGTGGAGCAACCGACTTGCCAACTGAAGGTGTCGCAAGCGCTCCTTGCCCAAATGATGGGCAGCAGCCGGCAAAGCATCAATGCGGCATTGCGGGTGCTAGAAGGCGAAGGGTTCGTTCGCCTGCATTACCGAGGCGTCGAAGTCGTGGATCTGGACCGATTGCTTCGTCATGTGCAGATAAACGATGGCGGCCGCGGTCGTCGCGCGCTCCCGATTCCATGGCCATGACCCACGACTCCCGTATGCCGACGCACTGTCGAAGCGACCACCGTCACAAGTGGACCCTGCGGGGTTAGGCTGCCTGTGCCGGAAGGTCAGGAAGCGATGCGACTCGCGAGCGACCAGATGGCGGGACCTCGGATCCCGCAGCGGCTCCGCGACGTCAAGCAGCGTCGCCGCACACATGGTCGTGCCAGCCCCGAAGCATCGGATTTAGCCGACGCCGGCCAGCGCCTGAAGCGGCTGCGCCATCCCAGCGTCATAGCGCCCCGCGCTCGCCGCACCGTTCAGTCGTGCCCGTTCGAGCAAGGCGTTCTGCGCGCTGCGCACGTTTGCCGCCCGCCCCTGCCAGGCCAGTAGCACTGGCTCCTGCAGCGCGCGGCCGTACGAGAAGCTCAGGCCCCAGGGCTGCGGCCCGAGCCGGTTTATCGCGTCGAGGTGGGCGGTCGCATCGGCCGGCGACTGCCCACCGGACAGGAAGAATATGCCCGGCACGGCCGCCGGCACGTTTCGCCTTAGCACGCGGACCGTTGCCGCGGCGACTTCGGCCACCGGACGCCGCGCCCGATTCTTGCCGGCAATCACCATGCTCGGCTTCAGCAGCATGTACTCGAGCACCACGCGGTAGCGATGCAGCGCCGCGAAGACTTCGTGCAGCACGACGTCAGTCACTTCGGCACATCGCTCGAGGGTATGGCCGCCGTCCATCAGCACCTCGGGCTCGACGATCGGCACGATGCCGGCCTCCTGGCAGATCGCGGCGTAGCGGGCCAGCACGTCCGCATTGGCCGAGATCGCCAGCCGGCTCGGCAGCGCATCGGAAACGTTGTAGACCGCGCGCCACTTGGCGAAGCGTGCACCCTGCTCCTTGTAGACGGCGAGGCGCTTTCCGAGACCGTCGAGCCCCTGTGTGATCTCGTCGCCCGGGGCGTGAGCCAGCGCGATCTTGCCGGCGTCGACCTTGATGCCCGGCACCAGCCCCAAGCGAGCGGCCAGCGCGGGCAGCGGTGTGCCATCGTCGGCCCGTTGGAGCAGCGTTTCCTCGTACAGAATGACGCCGCTGATGAACGCACCGAGCCCGGGCGTCGACAGCAGCAGGCTGCGGTAAGTGCGCCGGCTCTCTTCGGTCGACTCGACGCCGATGGCCTCGAACCGCTTGGCAATCGTCGGGGCGCTTTCGTCGGCAGCCAACAGACCCTTGCCAGCCTGGGTCAATGCCTCGACTGTGGCCTGCAAAGGGTCGCGATCGCTTTCGTTGCGAGTGGCATTGCTGGCAGCCAGCAACAACCCGAGCGAATCGACCAGCTCGGCCCAATCGGCATCGTCGTCGATCTGTTCGCGCAGGAACCCGGCCTGGCTGGGCGTCCAGAATGGCGCGTCGGCCAGCGTCATGGCGGCGGGCAAGGGGCGATGCGCCACGACAAACGCCTCGATCGACCCTCGATCGCCGGGCAGACCGAGCTGCCGGAACAAATCGCCGAGCCGGTGGATGGGAGATTCCATGCTGCCGCTCCTTAGTCAGGAAGCCCTGTCCCCTGACAGGCGATGAAGCGGACCGTCACCTTTGACGGCGCTCTTTTCGCTATCGTTGATGATCCCAGGCGTCGATCCAGAGCGTCGCGCACCGGTAGCCGAAGTCGAAGGCCTCTGTCGGGCTGCCGAGATGCCGTTTCGGCACGTCGACCTTGACCTCGTCCTCGCTTTCAGAGCCCCGGATGTGAACGCTGACGGGCCAGCACTCAAGACCTTCGGCCGACAGCGTCGACATGCGAATCCGGTAGCCGCTGTGTGCGCCGATGGCTTCAAGTCGGTGACCGAGCGCGCGGACCTCGTATTTCACAAGCGCCTCCGGTGTTGGATTAAGCCACGATACTAGAAAATGCATGCCAGCGTTGCGCTCGCCTATGCTTGATCGGAGGCACGGTCACGGTCAAGGAGAGCAATCGATGGATGGAAACCTCGGATGTCATTTCGACATTTCCCAGCCTTGTCTGGAACGTCCAGATCGAGGCCGGCTTGCTGACGGCGGACAATCCCGACCAGATGGTGGTCGGGGTGCGCAACGGAACCGAGGAAGAGCGGATCAGTGTCAGCTTCAACGGGATGTTCTCTTCATTCACGCTGCAGTTGAGCAAACCGCTCTGGTAGCACCAACCAGGAGACTCTGATGGACGACGAGACACTCAACCTCAGCATTCGCAAGTTCCTCAAAATGGTCGGCGTCAACTCGCAGCGCGAAATCGAGCAGGCGGTAGCGAAGGCCGTCGCCGCGGACGCCGGCACCGAAACGCTTGCTGCGAGGATGACCCTGGAGATCCCGACGCTGGGGTTCAAGGTCACGTTCGACGGCGACATCAAAGTCGGGTCGGCGGGATGAAGCGGCCCCCACGCTCACGTCGTTCGCGCGCTCTCGAGGGGGCGTCAGCACGCTTGGGGCGGCCCGGCGCCTACTGAGTTGCACGACGCCGACAAGGTCGAAGCCGTGCTGCGCTATCACGAGCGCAGCAAGCACCAGTTCCACCGCTATGCCCGCTCCGCCGGCACGCCCGATTGGGCGAACCAGCCCAACCCGTTCCGCCGTTTCGAGGGCGCGC
The DNA here is from genome assembly GCA_040004785.1 of Burkholderiales bacterium. Taxonomy (GTDB): domain Bacteria; phylum Pseudomonadota; class Gammaproteobacteria; order Burkholderiales; family Burkholderiaceae_C; genus LMDS01. The sequence goes on from JBDUAG010000017.1 coordinate 7,204, forward strand.
CGCTCGTTCCCTTGCCCATCCTTGATGCGGACGAAGAGCCGCCGTCGCCTCGCTACGAGGATCTTTATCGGCGCGGCGCGGTGCCGAGCGCGCCGCTCACGCTCCGCTCGCTATCGAGGCTTTTCGAGTACGCGTTGGCGCTGTCGGCCTGGAAGCAGGCGGGCGGCATGCGTTGGGCGCTGCGCAACAACCCTTCGAGCGGCAATCTGCATCCCACCGAGGGCTACCTGCTGATCGGCGCGCTGCCTGGGCTGGCGGACGAGCCCGGCCTGTACCACTATGCGCCGAAAGAGCACGGTCTGGAACGGCGCGCGAGCGGCTCCGCCGAGTGGTTCGCGCAGTTGATGCGCGAGTTTCCGCCGCAGGCCTTTCTGGTCGGGCTCACGTCCATTCACTGGCGCGAGGCGTGGAAATACGGCGAGCGCGCGTTTCGCTATTGCCAGCACGACACGGGCCATGCCATCGGCACGCTGCGCATCGCCGCCGCGACCCTGGGATGGAATGCCGTCGTGCTGCATGGTCTGGCCGATGAAAGCATCGAAGACTTGGCTGGCCTGAACCGCGCCCAGGACTTCGCAGGGGCCGAGCGCGAACAGCCGGAACTCGTCATGCTCGTCTGGCCGAACGACTCGGCCGGGCCGCGGCGTGCAGGCCCACAGCGCGCGCTGCCGCTGATCCTTGATCCGCGGCGGGTGCGTGAGCTCGCAAAGCAAGACTGGTGCGGAACAGCGAACCGGCTCAGCCGCGACGACCCGGTCGCCTGGAGCGTCATCGACGAGGTGGCGCTCGCCTCACGCAAACTAATCGACGAGCGCTGTGGCATGGACCTGTTCGACGCGCCTGCCCCTGCGCCGCAAACCGCAGCGTTCAAAGACGGGCCGACAGCCGGCCAAATCATCCGCCAGCGGCGCAGCCTGCTGGCCTGCGACGGCCGGACCTCGATCACGGCCGAGCGCTTTTACGGCATGCTCGCGCGCGTGATGCCGGGCGTGGAACTGGCGACGAACCGGCGCACCATGCCCTGGGATGCCATTCCCTGGATGCCGCGCATCCACCTCGCCTTGTTCGTTCATCGGGTGGACGGACTTGACCCGGGGCTGTACATGCTCGTCCGCGACCCGGCCAAGCTGGACAAGCTGAAGCACGCGATGCACCAGCGCTTCGATTGGTCCACACCGCCCGGATGCCCGGTGGATCTTCCGCTTCGCACGCTGGAAGTCGGCGATGCGCGGCGGCTCGCGACGCAACTGAGCTGTGCCCAGGGCATCGCGGGCGACGGCGTCTTTTCGCTCGGCATGATCGCCGAATATCGGGACGCCTTGTTCACGCACGGCCCCTGGTTCTATCGCCGGCTTTTCTGGGAGGCCGGGGTGATCGGGCAGGTGTTGTATCTGGAAGCCGAAGCGGCTGGCATCGCAGCCACGGGAATCGGGTGCTTCTTCGACGACCCGGTGCACCAGGTGTTCGGCTTCAGCGACCTGGAGTTCCAGTCGCTCTATCACTTCACGGTCGGCGGGCCGGTACAGGACGACCGACTGACCACGCTGGCGCCCTATGCGGAGCATGTGGAGGCGCGCGAGGGTGGTGGTGTGAACCTGCCCTGACGCAAGCCCGGCAATGGGTCAGCCCCGGTCACCTGCAATGTAGTGCTCCAACTGATGGATGATGAATTCCTGCTCCGAGATGATGTCCTTCACCAGGTCGCCGATGGACACCAGACCGATCAGCCTGTCGTCGTCGATGACTGGCAGGTGGCGGAGCCGCCCTTGCGTCATCAGCGCCATGCATTCGCCATTGGTATGCCGCGGATGCACGCATTGCACCGGCGAATGCATGATGTCGCGCACAGGCGTTTCCGTGGGCAATCGGCCCGCAAGAACCATCTTGCAGGCGATGTCGCGTTCGGTCACGATGCCTACGACGCGCCCACCTTTGAGCACCAACAGCGCCCCGATGTTCTTCAGCTGCATCAGTGCGGCCGCGTCGAACACAGTGGCCGTGAGCTCGACGGTGTAGACAACCTGATCCGGTTTGGACTTGAGAATCTGCACAACGCTTTTCATGCTCTCTCCTCGTTGTTCCGGTTCAACGCCTGCAGCAGCGGCCCCACAATGTCCAATGGCAGTGGGAACACGATCGTCGAGTTCTTGTCCGCTGCGATGACCGTCAGCGTTTCAAGGTAGCGAAGTTGCAGCGCCTGCGGGTTGCGCGCCAGGATTTCGGCCGCCTCGCTGAGCTTGTGCGAGGCCTGCAGTTCGCCTTCCGCGTGGATCACCTTGGCCCGACGCTCACGCTCGGCCTCGGCCTGGCGGGCTATGGCGCGCACCATGGTGAGATCGATGTCCACATCCTTGATCTCGACGTTGGTGACCTTGATGCCCCAGGCGTCAGTCTGCGCATCGAGGATCTTCTGTACATCGAGGTTGAGCCGGTCGCGTTCGGACAGCAACTCGTCGAGGTCGTGCTTGCCCAGCACCGCGCGCAATGTCGTCTGCGCGAGCTGGCTCGTCGCGACGAGAAAGTTCTCCACCTGTATCACCGCCTTCTGCGGATCGATGACCTTGAAGTACAACACTGCATTGACCTTCACCGACACGTTGTCGCGTGTGATCACGTCCTGCTTCGGGATGTCCATCACCACCAGCCGCAGGCTCACCCGCACCATTTGCTGAATGCTCGGGATCAGGATCACGAGCCCCGGCCCCTTGACGGCCCAAAATCGACCGAGTTGGAACACCACGCCGCGCTCGTACTCACGCAGCACGCGCAGGGACGCCGCCAGCGCGAACAGCAGGAGGACCAGCAGCAATCCGAATCCGACGGACCCGACCATGGCTATGCTCCTTCGACCTCGAGGGTGAGGCCATCGACACTCTTCACGCGCACGCGCTCGCCGGGGTGCAGCGCCTGCGTGCCGCGGACTTGCCAACGCTCGCCCTGGACCTGCGCCCAGCCCTCCGGGCCCGCCGCCTCCACCACTTCGGCGATCAAGCCCACCAGCGTGGGAGCTCCGCTGACCACCACCCGCCGGCGAGTGCGGGTGGCGAGCGCGGCCAGCCCAAGCACGAAGACCAGAGAGATGAGCGCAAGCACATAAATCAGCGAGCGCGGCACGCCGAAGCCCGGCGCGTCGCTGTCGATCAGCATCACCGCGCCGAGCGTGAACGCCACGACGCCTCCTGTTCCCAGCGTGCCGTAGCTCGGCACGAACGCCTCGGACACGAAGAACGACAACCCGAGCAGCACGAGCGCGAGGCCGGCGTAGTTGACGGGCAGTGTCTGCAACCCGAACAGACCGAGCAGCAGGCACACCGCGCCCACCACGCCGGGCAGCACAAGGCCTGGATTCGAGAACTCGAACAGCAAGCCGTAGAAGCCGACCATGATCAACATCAACGCCAGACTCGGGTCGCCTATGGCACCGAGCAGCAGGCCGCGCCAGTCCGGATCGAAAGGCTCGATCGGCGCGCCGGCCGTGACCAGCGCTGTCGACCCGCTGCCGACGCCGGCGTGCACCACGCGGCCATTCAGCTGGTGCAGCAGATCGGGGACGTCGGTGGCGACCACATCCACCACCTTCTGCGTCAGCGCTTCGCCAGAGGGCAGGCTCACCGCCTCGCGCACGGCCCGTTCGGCCCATTCGGCGTTGCGGCCGCGGAGCAGGGCGAGCGAGCGGATATAGGCCGCCGCGTCGCTCACCCGTTTGGCTTGCATCGGGTCGTGCGAGACAGACTCGGCTCGGAAGGGCGCAGACGCCGCACTGGCGCCGGGCTCGCTGCGCGCGGTCGGATCGGGGCCACCGACCGGGGGCGCCATGCCCAGGACGACCGGAGTGGCCGCGCCAAGCGTCGTGGCTGGCGCCATGGCCGCGATGTGGCTGGCGTAGAGGATATAGGTGCCCGCACTCGCGGCACGGGCACCCTGGGGTGCGACGAAGGTGGCCACCGGTACCGGTGACGCCAGGATGTCCTTGATGATGCTGCGCATGGAGGCGTCGAAGCCGCCGGGTGTGTCGAGTTGCAGCACGACTAACGGCGAACTTTGCTGAGCGGCGCGTTGGAGCCCGCGCTGTACGTAGGCCACGGTAGCGGGGCCGATGGCACCGTCGACGTGCAACAGCAGGACTGTGGGCCTGACCGCCAATGCGGCGGTATCAGGCGGTGATTGAGCGCCGGCGACTGGGGCGACCAACAGGGCCAGCGCGCACAGCAGCAAACCCGGGCAGCGCATGGCGGGATGGTACTCCTCGCGGGAAGTGGGGCTCTGTCGCAATAGGCGGACCGGTGACAATTCAGGCAACACGTGAGGCAACAGGCAGGCCGGCCAAGCTAGTTGTCGTGGATCAATTGGCCGGGCACCAGGCCGAACCTGGCCGCGAGATGCCTGCCTTTGGCGAACTCACTGGCGTTGCCAATCATCGCCAGGAGCGCCGTCGAAGTCGTCTCGCTCACGCCCTTGAGTTCGATCAGCCGCTGTACGCTTCCTTCAAGCGGACGTGCCTTTGGCATGCCGCTTACTCTTCGAGGTAAATAGCCAGCTGGGGGGCGATGCGAGCTGTCAGCGGCACCTCTCGTTCCTTGCCGCCCTTCGCCGCTCGCGTGCATACCTCTGCGGTATCTCTGGGACGGAGATACCTCGATGACGAGAGGCAGACCGAAGGCGGATCTTGTGATCACGGACGACGAGCGAACGCAACTCATGTCGTTTGCGCGACGCCGCTCGTTGCCTGCATCGTTGAGTGCGCGAGCTCGCTTCATCGAGCTTCGCGTTGCTGGGCTCTACGACGACGTGCGCCCGGGGCCGCCACGCACCATCGATGACGAGCGCGTGGCCGGCCTCATCAAGACGACGCTGCACACCAAGCCGGCCAACGGCTCGACCCACCGGAGCGTGCGCTCGGTGGCCGCCGAGACCGGCATCTCCAAGAGCAGCGTGCAACGCTACTTCCAGCTCTTCGGGTTGCAGCCGCATCGCTCGGAGAGCTTCAAGCTGTCCAACGATCCATTCTTCGTCGAGAAGCTGCGCGACGTGGCTGGCCTGTACCTGAGCCCGCCCGAGAACGCGGTGGTTCTGTGTGTGGACGAGAAGAGCCAGTGCCAGACGTTGAAGCGTCCCATGCTGCCGATGGGGTTCGGCTACGTCGAAGGCGTCACTCACGACTACAAGCGCCACGGCACGACCACGCTGTTCGCCGCACTCAATGTCCTCAACGGCGCGGTGCTTTGTGCCGGGGTTTGTGCCGTCACCTGTACTCCCCCATGTGCGCGTCAAGACTAAATGACCGTTGGGCTCGTGACGAGTCCGCTGCAACTGGTCGGCCAGTGCGCGTTCTGCTCGACACCGGTCACGCCTTTCTATTTGGCGAGGCAGTAGGCGCGCGTTGTCGAACACGCGTCGCTGCATTTCCGCGTCCCGAGGCCGTGTGGCGCTGGGAACTGCGTAGCGGATTGCGCAGCGTCGCGACGTTCAGGCCACCGCGGACATCGTCTGTCGTCCCGGCAGCCGCGTGAACGCAAGCGCGGCCAGGAAGGACGCGATGCCTAGCGAGAACGCGCCGATAAAGAGCCACGCATTGCTGGATAACGTGTCGTAGATCAGCCCGCCCAGCACAGGCCCCAGAGCCATGCTGAGGCTGCTGGCCATCGTGGTGCCGCCGATCACCGTGCCCATCATGCGCAGCGGAAAATTGTCGCGCGCGATCACGGCAAACAGCGGCATCACGCCGGCGTATGTGAAGCCGAACAACGCAGCGACGGTGCAGAAGCTCCCCAGCTCGCGCGCGTACACATAGCCCAACACCACAACCGCCTGCGCGAGCAGCGCCAGCACCAAAACGCGCGCTGCCCCGAAGCGGTCGCCCAGAAGTCCGAACACGAGGCGGCCGCCCATGCCCGCGAGCCCTTCCAGACTGTAGATCGACACGGCGGCCATCAGCGGGATGCCGCACGTGTTTCCGCCACCTCATCCCCACGACGAACGAAGGCCTGCCGAATCGACAATCGTGGCTTCGCGCGGGCTCACAGGACTGAACCAGTTCGCGCGGACCAGTGAAAACCGCCAACATCGCGCGGCGGGGCTCAGAATGCACGCCATGAGCGCCGAGTCCCGCCTGGTCGGAGCAGCTCTGACCGCGTTCCTGCACCTGCTGGTGTTGTGGATGCTATTGCGCGTCGCGGCAGGTCCGATTGCACCGCCGCAGCCACCAGCACTGCAGGCGGCGAGCGCGGAGCGGCTGCGCGACGCAGGTGAACAACGCGTCGAGGTCGACATCCGCCCACAGCTCGCGACACGACGCGGGCGAGCCTGCGACGGCAGCAGCTATGTCGGCGTCGGCATCACGGCAGATCCGCGCACCGAGCGGATCGTCCTCGTCGGCGAGAACACGCCGGCTTCGCGCGCCGGCTTGCGCCACGACGACATCGTGCTGAATCCGAGCGTCTGGCAACACGCGCATGTCGAAGGCGCGTTGTTACTCGTGCTTGTGCTTCGCGAGGGAGGACAAGTGACGTTGCCGGTGCTCGTTGGTCGGATCTGTATAGAGTAGGGCACCCGCGCCTCCCTCAGAACGCGCTCTTTGTGCATCCGCCATCGACCCGCAGCGCTGCTCCCGTCGTGCCCGACGACAGCGGGCTGGCGATGAACGCGACCATCGCGGCGATCTCCTCCGGCTCTTCGAAGCGCTTGATTAGCGAGGTCGGCCTCGCCTTCTCGAAGAACTCCTTCTCGAAGGCCTCGAAGCTCTTGCCGTCGGCCTTCGCGAGCGCATCGACGAACTCGCCGACGCCGCGCGAATTCGTTGGGCCGGGGAGTACGCTGTTGACGGTGATCTGCGTGCCCGCTAGTGATTCGGCCAAGCCGCGCGCGACCGCGAGCTGCGCGGTCTTGGTCATGCCGTAGTGGATCATCTCGGCCGGAATCTGGACCGCGCTCTCGCTCGAGATGAAGATGATGCGGCCCCAGTTCGCGCGCTTCATCGCCGGCAGGCACAGGCGGGCCAGGCGCACGCCGCTCAGCACGTTGACATCGAAGAAGCGCTGCCAGTCGGCGTCCGGGATGTCTTCGAACTGCTTGGGCTCGAAGATGCCGAGATTGTTGACCAGGATTTCAACATCCGGGTAGCGCGTCATCAACGCTTCGGCGACATCGGACTTGCTGAGGTCGCCAGCGAAGCCGAGCACTTCCCCGCCGTTTGCTGCGGTGATGCGCGCCATGGCTTCGTCGACCGAGCGCTGCTGGCGCCCATTGACAATAACGCGCGCCCCTTCGGCCGCGAGTGCCGACGCGATGGCATGGCCGATGCCTGCCGTGCTGCCTGAAACGAGGGCGAGTTTTCCTGTGAGCTTGAGATCCATCGTGTTGCCTTTCGGTCGTCCAAAAGGAGAGTGTCTCTCGTCGCCGCCGAGGTCGATCTCAAGTTGATCGAAAGGCGCCTTCGTTGTCTGGTGGCCAACGCGACGGCCGCCCGGAGCGGCAGCTCTTACTACAGCGATCTGCCGAGGCTGCTAGAAGACCTCGGGCGACTGGCCACTGTGTTCGGTCAGCGTTCTTCAGGGCGTCCAAGTATCGCTGCACGCTCTGCTCGATCTGCTCCTGGCGCCTGTCGATCTTGCCGGGCGTGAAGTTGCGGTCCCGGCTGTTGACCGCCTTGAACTTGCTGCTGTCGATGGCCACGATGGCTTGCGAGAACAGCTTCAGGTCTCGGCGCAGCGCGACAAAGCGACGACAGACGTCGCGGATGCCGGCGTCGTTGTCGGGCCGGAAGTCGGCAATGGTCTTGAAGTCCGGCGTCAGACGGCCCGTGCCACATCAACACGACGTTGCGCTGCGCTTCGCGCTCCAGGCGGCGACTGGACTGAATGCGGTTGAGGTAGCCGTAGATGTAGACCTTGAGCAAGACCGCCGGGTGGTAGGACGGGCGATTGCCCCGCTCAGATGCGTTGCCTCAATCTAGGCGATCACTCGGCGGCGTTCAAAGCGTTTTCACACGGGTGCGCCGGGAGACCGGCAAGGAGTAGGTGGTGCAAGTCCACTGCGATGAAGGAGTAGCGAACCACATCGGCCCCGAGCCGTGCGCGCGCATTCGTGAGGATGCGCGTGAAGCGTCGGCAGGGGTACGTGCAGGCCAGCCATTGAGCCGCGATAGAAAACTGTTCCCGGGTGCCGACGCTGTCTGTGTAGCGGAAGGCCATATGTCCGAGTGCGTCAGCGCAAGCACTTGGGCAACCCGGCGTGGTCGTAGAACCTGGCATGCACGCACGCTCTTTGCACGGGAACCGGGAGATCTCGGGTTTGACCAGCCGCGGTACTGGGCTGGCCCGCATCGGGAAGGCGAGGAGCCGTAGCCGATGATGAACGGACCCGAGAAGTCAGACTCGGCCATAGTAGCTGTGAAGCCTGCGAACAAGGCCGGGCAACCGGCGGCGGAGTGGGTGGAGCCAAGGGCCGGGACCAAGGGGAACACGGGACAACCGCACACGCGTCGGACGCAGAGCCGCGAAAGCGTGTCACAGGGGCTGGACCGTGTACGGCACGCTGCAAGGCAGCGGAAGAAGGAGAAGTTCACCGCGCTGCTGCACCACGTCACCGTCGATTTGTTGAGGGAGTCGTTCCTGGCGCTCAAGCGCCGTGCCGCTCCTGGGGTAGACGGCGTGACATGGGAGGACTACGAGGCGGGACTGGAGGGCAACCTTCAGGGCCTGCACGCACGGGTCCATAGCGGCGGGTATCGGGCGCTGCCCGTCCGGCGACGGTTCATTCCGAAGCCGGGCAGCGACAAGCAGCGTCCACTCGGTATCGCCGCGCTGGAAGACAAGATCGTCCAGCGTGCGCTCGTCGCAGTGCTCAACGCCATCTACGAGGAAGACTTCCTCGGGTTCTCGTACGGGTTTCGGCCCAGACGAAGCCCGCACGATGCGCTCGATGCACTGTCGGTGGCGATCAGCGGTACGCCGGTGAACTGGATTCTCGACGCCGACATCCGGAGCTTCTTCGATTCGGTCAGCCAGCAATGGCTGGTCCGGTTCCTGGAGCATCGGATCGGTGACGAGCGCGTCATCCGCCTTGTGCGCAAGTGGCTCAAGGCGGGCGTCCTGGAAG
>JBDUAG010000341.1:0-4808 GCA_040004785.1 Burkholderiales bacterium
CCGATCAACGTGGTCGAAATGTTCGCCACGCTGGCACGCTGGGTTCGACCTGAAATTGCCGCGACGAGCGGGCGTTTTGCGCCACGCCAGACGAGCGACAACGACCGCTCTCCGCCCTCAAGTGAATAGAAGCGAACGACCGGCATGTCGACGGGACAAATGGCAAGTTTTTGGCGCTCAATTCGGCGCGGCGTATGTCGGTTGTGGGTCGACTCCGGCCCTTGACGCTCGACCCTTATCGGCTGCTTTGCAACGCACAGCCGTCCTCCGGTCCAACGACCAAGCCAAGCCGATGGCAGCAGGACGTTGAGGTTCTCGCCATTGCGACGCACGACGAAGTCAACGATGGTGAGAGCGACCTGCTGTAGTCCCCTCACGGTTGACCGTCGACAGGGCCCCTGGGGGGCCCTGCATACGAGGCGACCGTGTCGTTAACATCTCGGATACCAGCGAGGAGCGGCGACTGGTGCCGGCTGCAGCACATTAGTACGCCATGAGGCTTAGAGCAATACAAGGGCGGGAAAAATGCAGTGTTTGCCATGGAGATCGCCGAGTTGCGTGCACTCGGTTTTGCCGAAGGCCTTCCTATCGAGCCGCTCCATACTCGTGACGGCACGCCGGCGTACGCGGTGGTTCCGCTGCTTGTCGAATGCGGCAACGGGAGCCGTATGGCCACCGACATCTGGGGTGACATCGTTCGCAACTTTCGCCGACGCGCACCACCAAGCGACAACGAATGAAGGAGACCATCGCGATGGCAAACCTGCAAGTCGATCCCGCACGGCCGGCGCTGAAGTCCGAGCAGACCCTGACTGGCTGGCGCCGGGAGTTCTGCGTCGAGCTGCTCGGCGAAGGTCAGGCGCGGATCTTCCTGCGAGCTGTCGAGTCCCCCTCGATGAAGGCCGATGAGCTCCGCCAGGCCATCTTGTTCCACCGCGTCGGTGCCGCGTTCAACGACCTCGATGGCTGCGTCGCAGCGGCGCGCGAGCCGCTGGAGCAGCTCGCCAGCACGGCGGTGCGGCAGACCCCCAGCAAGGACAACCTTTTCGCGGCTGTCACTTACGACCGTGGCGCCTGGGACCGCGTGCTGCAGGGCGTCGAGCATTGGCAGCGCCGACCGTACTCGGCACCGCCTCGAGAGCCGCGCTAATTTTCGAATGTCCGGAACCGGGGTAGCTCGCAGCGGACCACGAACCAGGCATACAGATAGAGGTTGCGCGCGGTGTCGAAATGGACGCGCACGTCGGTACAGACATCGCCGTGCAGCTCGAAGCGCGAGATGTTCTCGTATCGATCCTCTTGCCCGAATGGTCGAGATGTTCCACCGTCACGGACGGCGAAGTACTGCATCCTCGCGTCGGTGGGCGCTGTCTTCAGGTTCGAGTGGGTCGTTCAAACGGCAGTCCCCGTGTTGGGCTAGGAAGCAGCCGCTGCGTTCGCTTTGGCTGCGACCTCGGCGCATGCGTCCATGAGTTGATCGAAGGGGAGTGCGTCCCCCACCATCACTTCATCCGCAAGCATGTTGGCGTAGTCGGTCGCGAGTGCGTCATGCGCAGCGCCTTCGGGCACGATTTGAAGCTTCCCGGCCGAAGCTGGGAAGTAGTCGATGACAGCGCCTTTCGTGTCCTTCTCGACGAAGAAGTACGACTTGTGTTCCGCCACAGCCTTCGCCACCGCGCGATCGCCAATGGCCGCGGCGAAGTGCTGGCTCCGTCCTATCGCTGCCAGGTCATGCCAATGCCGGGCATAGCGTTCACTGCGTATGCGACCTTGAGCACAGTAGACATGCGCAGCAGTGGCCTTTTCCCAGAACGTTCTGGCCACGCCCATGACGAGCGGGGACGCAACCGGGAACACGACCCCATCGACCTGTCCGTCCATGTCGCAGGTGACGGGGAGCACTTGGTGGGGTTCGCCCGTGGCGCGACCGCCGAACTCCAACGTGACCACCGGCGGCACATAGCCGGTTCCCTGCTTGATCGCGGGGTAGTGCAGGAACAGCTTGTCGTTCTCGGCACCGCCGATCTCCAGCTTCGCCGACAACTGATCGCGCGCCAGTGCCGCCTCGAGGACGGGACGCACCTGAGCATCGATCCATCCAGGCAAGCGGTCACGAACCGCTTTGGTCCACTTGGTGGCTTGGCTGCGGCTCGCCGGTAGCGGGGCGTCATCGCCGACCAGGTGCGCGATCAGTTTTCGGATGTCGTAGGTGAGATCAATGTCTTCGGAGAATCGATCGATGATCTTGTAAGCCTTGGACAGCGATGTACCGCCTTTGAACGTCAGGTCCGCGGCCAGCGGGGAGTCGAACAACGCGCCAAGGGCCCAGACCACCCACACGTCCTTCTCAAGCAGATGTGTAGGGCGGTCAGTCTGGGCGCGAGCCTGCTCGAGGACCTCGCGTTGGTCGTCCTTGTTGAGGGCGAAGAATTGCTCAGCCACGAACAGTTTCTTCGCCGATCGCACGCGCCATCCACGAGGGCAGGGTGCCGCGCGAGGAGGCCAACGTTTGCCACTCCGCTGCAGGAAGCGTGCGGCGCAGCGCCGTCAGCGATTCGCGGGCATGCGCAGGCCCCATCCAGGCCAGCGCACGCACAGCGGCCCCAGCTGGGCCTGCGCCCAGCGCGAGCATCCAACGGGGAGCGTGCTTCACCAGGACCTCTGAACGACCGAGCTTCAGCCTGCGTGTCCGCCCCGATGTGACATAGGCCTCTCGGATGGGAACCTGTTGGGTGAGCCCGAAGGCGTTCGCTGCCGCGGCGCCATGGGGCGCCAGGATCTCCCCGCTTCGTGCTGCCAGCGCCTCGACGACCTTCTCCGGCGCCGGCGCGCGCGTCCCGAAGCGGCTCGACACCGGGAGCACATAGGTCCCGCGCGCAACACGCATCAGCTTCCCTTCCTTGGTCAGGCGGGACAGGGCTTGATCCACTGCGGCCCGGCTTCCGGTGTGCAGGAACTCCTTGGGCGAGACCACGCCGCCCTCGGGTAGAGAGCGGGCATGAAACAGGATGGATTCGGGCAACGACGTCATAGATACCTCGGTAGGTGAGAATTGTATATCTATTTCTGACATAGAGGGTTGACGATAGCTGAACCCGCGGACAACGGCTACACGCGCGGATGCACCACTTTCGGGCGCCGGCGGAATCGGATCATCTCTGGGGCCCTGTCGGCAAAGCAAGCCTGGCTGGGGCTTCCCAGCAGCAACGACGACCTCGTCTTCACGGTCGCGCCGTGCTGTGCCGTGCCGGTTCAGCAACGACCACCCAACGAATCCGTCGAAGGATGCTGTCTTGACGGCGCACCGCTTCCAGATGGAATTCCGCGAGTTCACGGCTCGTGGCGAGCCGGGTCGGTTCTGTTTCATCATCGATCGCGGCCACGACGGTGCCGCCGATCCTCGGGTCGAGTTCCTCGGTTTTGCGCCCAGCGGCGAAGTCGCCTGTCGTTGGGTGTCGAGCACCGTGCGCGTTCTGCGCTTGGAAGGTCATCTACACCGTCTTGCACCTGACCAATGAAGAGTTGTTGGTGGCGCGCATGTCCGCCAAGCGGGGGCTTGGCGCAACGCGGAATAGCTTCCCCAGGCTGCTACAGAATCCGTGGAAGCGTGCCTCTGATACCGTCGCTGATACCGTCAGGTTCTGAGAGTGCACAGCCGCTGATACCGTCAGGCCCAGACAATCGACCGGCTTTCCGGGCGGCAGTTGGTGGCGCGCAACCTTCGTCAGGCGAGCCAGCAGCGCTCAACGGTGCGGTGCTGCGAGTCCTGCGGCGGTCCCTGTACGATGAGCCAACATGAGTTGGGATGAGACGAGTCGGATGCTTTCGCACAGACATGGCAGGTTGACGGTACCGGTGTCGGTATCAGTGAGGCCCTCATCGGGCCCTGGGCCCTCCTACGCCCGGGCCTCCTCGCCCGAGTTGACAATCGAATGGGAGTGAACAGGAGCTGCCGGCATGAGCCACCCGACGACCGCGTCGCTGTTCGACGATGAAGAGCCTGTTCCAAGCGCCTCGCTGATCGAGGTGCTGGCGCAGAGCCAGCCGCTCACCAAGGCGCAACTGAGCTTCCAGCGGCTGGTGACCAAGATCGAGGCCAAGCGCGAGCACCTGAGGCAATGGCAGGCCTGCGTGACGCGCTACCACCAGCGTGTCGCGGGCGAGCTGGCGCCGCTGCAGGCGAAGCTGCGCGAGGGCCAGTGCCAGATGGTGAACTTGCTCGACGAACTGTTGAGCCAGCCGGCACCGGGTCGGCGCCTGGGCCAGGTCCAGCGCGCCAAGCTGCGGCAGTTGCTGCTGAACCTGGTGATAACCTTGCTGGAGGAGGCGCCCGACGACGCCCTGGAAGCCTTGCACGACAAGCACGCCGATGTTCCGCACGCCGAGCTTCGGCAGTCCGAACTCGCATTGACGCAGGCCATGCTCGAAGACGTGTTCGGCATGGAAGTCGACGACGATCACGGTGCGGCGAGCACCGAAGAACTGCTCCAGCATGCGCAGCGCAAGATGCAGGAGCGTGCCGAGGCGGAGGCGCTGCAGGCGCAGGCACGGCAGGACGCCCGTGCCGCGAAGCGTGCTGGCGCGCGCAGCCCCAAGGCCGAAGCGGCCGAGGCCAAGCGCGAGCAAGCGAAGCATGAGGTGAGCCAGTCGCTGCGCGAGGTCTACCGCAAGCTCGCGAGCGCCTTGCACCCCGACCGCGAGACCGACGCCGAAGCCCGTGTCCGCAAGACGGCGCTGATGCAGCGCGTCAACCAGGCGTATGCCGCCAACGACCTGCTGTCGTTGCTGGGCCTGCAGCTCGAGATCGA